>JAKSJS010000120.1 GCA_024398155.1 Bacteroidales bacterium
GTCGAAAGCATACTCTCACGTCTTCTCCAGGAGTGCGACTACGACCTTGAAAAGGCCGAGAGAGGCATAGTCTTCATCGACGAGATCGACAAGATCTCGCGCAAGAGCGACAACCCTTCGATAACCAGGGATGTCGCCGGTGAGGGCGTCCAGCAGGCCCTCCTCAAGCTCCTTGAGGGCAGCGTTGTGAACGTACCTCCCCAGGGCGGTCGCAAGCATCCCGACCAGGAGTTCATCCATGTCAATACCCAGAACATCCTGTTCGTATGCGGCGGTGCCTTCGAAGGCATCGAACGCAATATAGCCCAGCGCCTCAATACCCAGGTCATCGGCTTCTCAACGGGTAACAGGACCACTTATGACAAGGACAACCTCCTTCGTTACGTCTCTCCCCAGGATCTTCGCTCCTACGGTCTCATCCCCGAGATCATCGGACGTCTGCCCGTTGTCACGAGTCTTGACCAGCTTGACCGGGAAGCCCTCAAGAGAATTCTCCTCGAGCCCAAGAACGCTATCATCAAGCAATACGTCAAACTCTTTGAACTCGACGGCATCACCCTCGAAATCGAGCCCGAGGTCTATGATCTGGTGGTCGATACCGCGATAGATAAGAAACTCGGTGCGCGCGGTCTCCGCGCGATATGCGAGCAGATCCTGACTGACGCGATGTACGAGGCCCCCGGCATGGACTCCAAGGTCTTCAAGCTTACTCTCGACTACGCCAAGTCAAAGATTTCCAAATAAGTGAAGATACTCTTCATACATGGTCTTGCCTCTTCCGGGGCCTACAAGATGGCGGATACGCTTCGTATCCTCCTCCGCCCGTGTGAGGTGATAGCCCCCGACGTCCCGATAGAGCCGGGACCGGCCCTTGAGATGCTCCGCGGCATATGCGAGGCGGAAAAGCCCGACCTTGTCGTCGGCCTTTCCCTTGGCGGTTTCTGGGCCCAGAAGCTCCGCGGAGAGAGGAAGCTTCTCGTAAACCCGGAGTTCCATGTCTCGAATTTCATGAGGACGATGATAGGGGAGGTCGAGTATCTTTCCCCCCGTCGCGACGGGGCGAAGAGTTTCTTCATCACCCCCGAACTCTGTGACGAATACGAAGTCATAGAGAGGACAGAGTTCGACGGCCTTGAGCCGGATGCGCCCGGCTACGATCCGGCTGCGGCGGCCTGTGAGATATCTCTCACGACCGGCGCCTTCGCGACGGAGGACGAACTTGTCCACTGCGCTGACGAGTTCGCCCTCTACTATCCCGGCCGCCGCCATGATTATCCCGGCCGCCATCTCCCCAACTACCGCGAGAACAAGGAATACCTCCTTCCCCTCATCCGCCAGATCCTCTCCATCTAGCTTTTTTGCTTCGCAGGCAGTGAGGTGCACAAACCTTCGCTTCGCTCATCCCTCCCAGCCTGCCGGCTGGGCCCCTCCCATTCACGTGGACATGGGCGTCCACGGGTTTGTGCGCCTCACTGCCTGTCTCCGCAAGACTGCCAAAAAACCTTCGCTTCGCTCATCCCTCCCAGCCTGCCGGCCGGGATTTTCTTCCTGACAGGTGTTCCTTCATTCTTGACTGACGACAAAAAATAGCACCGTTTTTGGTCGTCAATCCTTAAAATCGATTAAAAATGCTCCAAAATCAATGTTTTAGAGAGTTGACGACAAAAAATAAGACTATAATTTGTCGTCAAAAAAACTACTCTATCATCACATTGTCGCAGTAAGGAGTCTGTACAGGCTCCGCGGGTCCCGGACAGGGATAATCTTCGGTAGAGATGAAGGTGTTGTTACGTATAGTTACGCCGTCGACACAGTAGAGATATATTGCACGCGGGTCGAAGGATTTGAAAGTGTTGCCTTCTATGACGATGTTCTTGTGATAGCGGCTGTTCTCCTTGTCGTTGATACGGGTGCAGACGGAAACGGCGGCATTGCCCATCAGGCCTGTGACGCAGTTGTCGAATACGTTGTTGCGGATGATGACGCCGTCGGAGGCGGAGTCCTCGAACCAGTATGTACCGTCACCTTCTATCGTGCATGCGGTACCGGAAGTATGGAAATAGCAGTCTTCCACGATGGTTTTCCCGCGAGAACCGAGGAGGAGTCCGCGGGCACGGTTGCTGGAGATCGTGCAGCCTTTGATCAGCACTTCCGGATTCGTGTCGAGGTTGGAGAGAACGTCTTTGTCGCAGTAGCACGCCGGTATGTCCTTGTCGAAGGTAAGTATGGTAGTGTCAGCGGCTATGCATTCGATTTCATTCACGCGCAGGGTGTCGTAGGTTGAAAGTGTCTTCCAGTCTGCTATGTCCATGACGTCGCCGGGGCGGGGAACATTCCAGCCGTTGATGGACCAGACGCGGAGCTTGTTGGAGGCCACGTTCTCAAGGGCGACATTGTAGCGGCTATGGAAATTGGTCGCGTCGTCCATCTGGTTCTTGAAGACGCAGTCTATCATCCTGACGTATCCGTAGCAGTTCTCAAAATGGGTGGCGTCGGCCGTCGTGCTGACGAGACGGCCCGAGCCCGGAGCGGCTTCGACACGGTAGCGCTCAAGCTTTATGTCGCCGGAGCGGGAGGCTGTCAGGGCGCAGCCGCATCCGCACCAGATGTTGAAATCCGTAAGGTCCACATGTTCGGAATCTTCGATGTACACAACAGGATTAGTACGGAATAACGCATTTATTACCAATGTGTTGCCGACCTGCGCGTGGAGTTCCTCAATGGCGCTTCCGGGAGTCTTGAAGATCCTTGCAGTATTCCCCTCAAGACGTTCAGCCCTCATGTTGTGTTCGCCGATATAGTCTCTGACCTTGTATGCGACTTCCTTCTTCTCCGTGTCGAATTCAAGCACCATGCAGTAGGGATAGTCGCGTCCCTCGTCATCTCGGAAGCGGAGTATTCCGTCCTCGAATTCAAGGATGTAGTCATCGGGGAATTTCAAGTCGATATGGTCCTTCTCATCTGCGAGGACAAGACCCTCCAACGCGAAAGGATGGGTATAATCGATGGTCACTCCCTCGATTGATATGTTTTTCGAATCTTTGATATGGACGGGCATTACGTAGCCGGTGAAGAGGAGCTCGGTATCCTTCCCTTTGATCCTGAGCCCGTCAATCCCGTCGATCTCGAAAAGGATGTTCCTGTCGCAGAAGTGGTTGCACACCGCGCGGAACGCCGGGACCCGGAAGCATGACTCTTCACGTACGGGAAGTACGCCGGAAGGAAGGACCAGGGTTGCCCCGGGAGTCTTGAGCGCTTCTAGGAAAGCCTGCTGGATAGCCGGGCCGGCGTCCGTCGCCCTCATTTCGTCCGTAAGGTAATCCTTTACGTAAATCTTTTTCGAGCATGATGTAACTGCACATGCAGCAACCAATACAGCTAATAGGAGTCTTTTCATATCAATCAATTTCAATAGCATAGATATAATCGTTCATATAGAAGCCGCCGCCAATCGGAAAATCTCCTTCCCTTGCCCTCGACATGCCGAGATGTTCATAAAATCCGACAGCAGGATTGCTCCGGTTCACGTTCAGCTCGATCCGGAAAGGCCGGCCGCCGGCAAGGCGCCGGGCCTCCTCGACGGCGGTGGAGAAGAACATCCTCCCTAATCCCTGACCTTTGAAGTCAGGAAGTACATATATCTTTTCAAGATGGAAAAGAGGACGCCCGTCCGGAAGTTCTCCGTCGGGCCGTATCGAGACGTAGCCCTTTCCCTCTACAATATAATATATATGGCCCTTGTCGAGAATCTGGGCTTCAAGGCTCTCTTCGGAGTACATCCAATCCATCATGTACTCCATCTGTTCCGGGGACAAAATGGTCCTGTAGGTATCCCTGAAGGCAATTTCCGCCATTTCCCTCAACTTTGGGACATCATTTACCGTTGATTTGCGTATCATTTTGTAAATATAGCCATTAAAAATTATATTTGCATCGTAAACAACAAGACAAGCCACAATATTCCTCTTCAAATGGGGAATATCGTGGCTTGTCGCGTTATATGACAACAATATGAGAAAAACCTGTCACTTATGTCTTGCCTCCCATGACGATGTCATGTTCCGGTCCGAAGAAGACTATGTACGCGGATTCAATTCCTTCGCATGTGCTGCCGTCGCGTCCGAGCCGCGCGCCCTCGCTGACAGCATCATGTCCGACCATGTGCATTTCGGCGTCCAGACCGACTGCCCGAAGGAACTGATGAGACAGAACCGCTACAGCTATACAAGATACTTCAACAGCAAGTACCACAGAACAGGGCCTCTCGGCGAATCCGAACCGTTCATATCTGAACTTGTCGGACTGAAACATACCCAAGCAGCCCTCAGTTATATTTTCAGACAGGGACTCCATCATGGTCTGAGTTCGACACCATTCGGATACAGGCACAGTTCCGTCAACGTGATATTCAAGGATGAACTCGGAAAGTGGATTGATGAAAGGATTTTACCGGAGAAGAGCCGGTATAAATATATGCCGAGAGCATTTGAGTGTGATATGTCAGGCTATAGGATGTCTAGTAACGGATTGTTCCTTCGAGAAGACATCATCGACAAATCGTATGTCGAGGAACTGTTCATATCCCCGAGGAATTTCACATTCTATATGAATCGCCTTTCCGGAGAGGAATGGGAGAGGGAGCAGATAGATGAAGATAACACTATAGATATAGTCAACCTTAAATCAATAGAGAGGCATACTACCGTAGATATGATATCCAGAATGATTGAAAACGAGCGGGGAAGAATTGATAAGTGGAGAATGACCGATATGGAACTATGCGAAATAATTGACAAAGAATATATCCCGAAATATCACTGTGGAAAAGCAAGCATTTACGAGCTGACTGACTCGCAGCGTGCTTCTCTTGGAAATAGGATATATGATGATTTCCGGAAATTGTGGCGTAATCCCTCCCTAAAGGGGCATCAGAAGAATTTTACTGTTAACCAGTTGAGGCGTTGCCTTGTTATAAGATAGTTGACGACAAAAATGAGCCTTAAAAATTGTCTTCAGTTGCCAAAAATACCGATTTGTGGCAGTTTTTCAGGCAATTTAACGGCTGACGACGAAAAACAAGCTTGTTTTTCGTCGTCAACTGATTTTTGAACTGTGCCCTGCATGTACAGGAACTTGAAAGCTGGAATTCCAGCGAAGGTATATTCCGCTTGGTCCTTCTGCGCAAGGCAGGCTACTTCGCGATAGCGACGGAGCGGGTCTCGCGGATGACTGTGATCTTGACCTGGCCGGGATAGACCATCTCTTCCTGGATCTTGCGGGCGATGTCGGCGGAGAGGGTCTCGATGTCGGCATCGGAGACCTGGTCGGCTCCGACGATGACGCGGAGCTCGCGGCCGGCCTGGATCGCGTAGGCTTTAGCTACTCCGTTGTAGGAGGCTGCAAGCGCGGCCGTGCCGCGGAGCCTCGTGATGTAGGACTCGATGACCTCGCGGCGGGCGCCGGGACGTGCACCGGAAATCGCATCGGCAACAAGGACGATGGGGGAGAGGGTGGAGGTCATCTCGACCTCTTCGTGGTGAGCTCCGATCGCGTTGCAGATCTCGGGCTTCTCCTTGTACTGCTCGGCGATCTTCATGCCCAGGATGGCGTGGGGGAGTTCGGCGTCCTCTTCGCTGACCTTACCGATATCGTGGAGGAGACCGGCCCTCTTGGCGGCC
>JAKSJS010000121.1 GCA_024398155.1 Bacteroidales bacterium
AAATCTCCCAAAAATATAAATAACGGCCTAGCCGTTATTTATATTCTCCATGACCAGCTTCATGCCGTCGATACGTCCGGCATTGATGTCGTCTCTCATCGTCTCGTCGTTGAAGGCGCGAAGGTAGGAGATCATGTAGTCAACGATATTGTCGGAGAAGACACCCTTCGAAGTATAGATCAGGCGGTCTTTCTCAAGCTCGGCAGCAGCGGCGACGCAGCTTGCGGGGAGCTGCTCGAGAGCTTCCTGGACGGCCTTGTTCGAGGCGTCATGGATATTGACACCGAGGCCGACATAGGTGCGCTCGGCAACCTCGAGGGCGTCGGGCATCTCGAAACCGTGGCGAGCAGCGGCGCAGAGGGCGGCAAGAAGCAGATAGGTATCTGCGAAGCCGTCGGAAGCGCGCCATTCGAAGGTCTGCTTGTCAGAGAAGTCCTTGTCGGACTGAGGCTGCTGGGGATTGCATTTTGCAGCCATGTCGCTGGGCTTGAGCCATCCGAGGGGAACACGTACGAGGGCGCTTCTGTTGGAGAAGGACCAGCAGAGGGAGGTAGGAGCTTCCTGGTGGGGGACAAGACGCATGAAGGAAAGGGGATGGGGGTTTCCGAAAGCGGGAAGGGAGGTTCCGGCGTCCATGTAGCCGGCAATCGCCTTGCGGCAGATGTCGGTGAGCTCGCCGTTCTCAGTCATGACGGACTTGCCGTCCTTGACGAACTTGCAGTGGACGTGCATGCCGGAGCCGGCCTTGCCGACAGTGATCGTCGGAGCGAAGGTGAGGTCTGCGTCATACGCGAAGGCGAGCTGGCGCATGATCCACTTCGCGATGGCGAGCTGGTCGGCGGCATCCTCGATATTGACGGGGAGGAACTCGATCTCGTTCTGCTCGTAGATCTTGCCGTCCTGGGTGAAGTTACCGACCTCGGAGTGGCCGTATTTGATATTTCCACCGGCCTGGGCGATAAGGCGCATGGCCTCGGTGCGGAGGTCTTCGAACTTGCAGAAGGGTGCGCTCTGGTGGTAGCCTTTCTGGTCAGCGACGAGGAAGAGCTTCTCTTCGGGAGCGATAACATAGTACTCAAGCTCGCCCATGGCGTACATCTCGAGGCCCGTCTCGGCCTTGAAGGCCTCGTGGGCTTTCTCAAGGATGTACTGGGGAGAGCTCTCGAAGGGCTCGCCGTCACGGTGGAAGAAGGAGCAGAGGAGGTCGACGGTAGGTACCTCGGCGAAAGGATTCATAAAGGCGGTCTTGTAGCGGGGAACTACATAAAGGTCGCTCTTTCCGGCCTCGACGAAGGGGAAGAGGCTGGAGCCGTCCACCCTCTCTCCGGCAGCAAGGATGTTCTCGAGATGTTCCTTGCTCTGGATCACGAAGTTGAGGGTCTTGATCTTTCCATCCCATCCGCAATAGTGGAAGTTGATGAATTCTACTTCATTTGCCTCGCAGAACTTTACGATATCCTCACGGGTGAAGTCCTTGGGATCTTTCTTGAGGAAGGCTACGAGGGGGTTGGGGGTCATTGAAAATTTTTTGTCCATTGCTTTGTATAAGTTATTTTATTACAGATAGATCTACTGGCTGGGCGATTCCGGAGACATGGGCACGGTCCGTGAACTGCCATAGTTTCCAATCTTTGTTGGTCGGTTTCAGACGGGAGTAGCGCGCTATCCAGAGAGGATAGTCATCGACAAGCTCTTCGTCAAGATAATCCTTGAGGAAGGACTCGTTCGTATATATCCAGGGACGGCGTCCGTAGTTCTTCTCGAGGGCTTCGAGAAGGGTGCGGAGGTCCTTGTTGAGTTTAGCCTTGTCGGTATTGCGGCGTACGGACTGGGCCTCGACGTCGACGACCGGAGGGAGGTCAGAGGGATGGAGCGGTCCGACAAGCGCGATATAGTTGTCGGCCTGTTTCGAGGGGTCCTTGGAGGCTATGAAGAAGTGGTAGGCGCCGCGGCGGAGGCCGGCGGACGCCGCTCCGTCCCAATGGGACTGGAAGAGCTTGTCCTTGGTGGACTCCCCTTCCGTAGCCTTGATGTAGACACGGTTTATGAGGAAACTCCTTTCGGCCTTGTCAACGTCCTTGGTTATGCGGCCGCTCTCGTCAACAAGCACACGGAGGTCCGCCCAATCCACCTTTTCCTGGTAGTGGGAGACGTCGAGACAGAATCCGCTGTAGCCTTCGGGGACATAGGCCCCGCCTCCGGCTATGCGGCCAAGCAGCTTTATCGAGGAAGGAAGGACGGCGACAAGGAAAAGGACGGCGAGCACGACAACCACATGTTTCCATGTGATCTCTATCGTCTTCTTCTTTTTCTTCCTAGCCGCCGGTCTCTTTTTCTTCGCGACCGGTTTTGCTGCCTGCTTTGCCATCTGGTACTATAATGTAGCTATGAGTTTTCTGAAGAGTACCGTCATCCTGTCGGCAGCCTTGTCGGCCTGGACGACGACGTCATCGCTGTCATTGAGGACTTTGGAGACGTTGTCGAAGTTGCCTTTGTTGGTTATGACGGACATGCCGAAGACGCGCAGGCCGCACTGGCGGGCGACAATCACCTCGGGGACTGTCGACATGCCGACAGCGTCAGCACCTACCTGGCGGTAGTAGCGGAGTTCGGCGGGAGTCTCGTAAGTCGGGCCGGTCGAGGCGGAATAGACGCCTTTGTGGACGGCGATGCCTTCTTCCGCAGCGATCTTTTCGATCTTCGAGATGAGCTCGAGGTCGTAAGGGGCGGTCATGTCGGGGAAACGGGGACCGAAGTCCTCGAAGTTGGGGCCGATAAGAGGGTTGGGACGGAAGTTGAGGTGGTCCTTGATTATCATGAGGTCACCGACATTGTAGTCGGGATCCGCTCCGCCAGCGGCGTTCGAGACGAACAGGTACTGTATTCCGAGGCGGGCCATAACGCGGATCGGACGGGTTACGACATCCATCGGATAACCTTCGTAGAAATGGAAACGTCCCTGCATCGCGACGACGGGTTTGCCGCCGAGACGGCCGTATATGAAGTTGCCTTTGTGGCCGACAGCGGTCGAAACGGCAAATTCGGGTATGTCCTTGTAGGGTATGACGATTCTCTCTTCGATCAGCTCTCCGAGTTTTCCGAGACCGCTGCCGAGGACTATGCCTACGAGAGGGGTCTCCTTGCCGCCGATTATGGATTTTATGTATTCGACGGCTCTGGTAATCTTTTCTACTCTTGTATCCATGGGCATTCTTTAGCTATTTTGAAAGGATTTTCATCGCTTCGCGCGCATTGGCGAGGATTTCCTCCTCTTCGGGATATTTATGGTTCTTGATAAGGAATTTTCCGTTGCAGATAAGGGAGTGGATCGTGTCGCTGTGGGCCGAATAGAGGAAGTTGGCGAGGAAAGGACCGGGGCTCAGGAAATAGGTATTGTCGGTATCCACTATCATGAGGTCGGCAAGATAACCTTCCTTTATAGAGCCGGCATTGAGGCCGAGGGCCTTCGCGCCGTTCTTCGTCGCGCAGTCGAGGAGCTCGTTGAGGGGCATCGCAGTAGGGTCCTCCCTCCAGGCTTTCTGGAGAAGGGCCGAGGTCTTCATCGCCTCGAGCATGTCGAGGTTGTTGGAGGAGGCGCAGCCGTCGGTGCCGATGCAGACGTTGGCTCCGGCATCCATGAGCTCGCGGTACTTGAAACGGTAGCCCGAGGCGAGCTTGAGGTTGGAGTTCACGTTATGGACGCAGTTCACATGGCGGTTACCGAGGATCTCGACGTCATGGTCGGTAAGATGGAGGGTATGGGCTGCTATGACGTTCTCGTCGAGGATGCCGAGAGAATCGAGGTATTCGGTAGGAGTGAGTCCGCCATGGGCGGCCTTGCAGTTCTCGACCTCGGCGCGGGATTCGGAGAGATGGATATGGAGCTTGAGCCCCCTCTTCCTTACGAATTCCGAGGTCCAGAGGAACATCTCCTCGCTCACGGTATAGACGGCATGGGCAGAGACGGCAAAGACGGAGCGCTCGGGCCAGCGGAGCGAGCCCTCATACATCATCTGGCACTGGTCCTTCTGGCGGGCGGCCTCGTTACTGTCGAAACGGTCGAGTATCACGTAGGAGACGACGGGACGGAGTCCCATCTCGAGTCCGGCCTGGTGGGAGGCAAGAGGATACCAGTACTGGTCATTGTAGGTCGTCGTACCGGTCTTCATCATCTCGAGGCAGGCTATCTTCGAGCCACAATGGACGAAATTGGAATCTATCTTGTCCTCAAGGCCCCATATCGTATTGAGCCAATCCTCGAGCTTCTGGTCTTCGCTGACGCCGCGCATGAGGGTCATCGCGGCATGGGTGTGCATGTTGATGAAGCCGGGGACAGCAACCTTTCCAGTGCAGTCCATGACCTCCTGGGCGGCGGAGACGTCGGTCCTCGCAGAGGACAGGACAGGGTCCGAACCAGTTGGGACAATGCGACTTATGAGGGCGCCCTCGATAAGGATATCGACGGGTTTCTCCTTGAGTTTTACATTCTTGAGGATAATCTTTGTCATAATCTTCCTGGCAGAACCATTCTTGCGGCTCTGCAACAGTTTTCAAAGATACGAAATAAAATAGAATTTTATTATATTTGATTTTCGGGAAAAAGTACGTACCTTTGTATGGATTGAGGTAAAGATATGCCTCCCGCTGAAACCGATGCCTGAAAGTCTAAGAAAAAATATTGAACGTCTCCTCTCGGCCTTTGAATCTGCCCGGGCGGAGAATCTTAAGCTCCAAGCTGAACTGGAGGCGCGCGAGGAAAGTATCCGTACCCTCAACGCTAAGATCAGAGAGTTGGAAAACAACATTGAGACTCTCCAGCTTAAAGCAGCATTCACGACGACTACAAAAGATAACTCCGATGCAAAAGCCCGTATCGACTCCCTTATCAAAGAGATCGACCGTTGCATCGAACTGTTGGAGGACTAACGTAATATGAACGACAGCGATCCCAGAATAGTCAACATAAAGATATCGGGCAGGGACTACAATCTCAAGGCCCGTGACGCCGAGAACGAGGAATTCATCCGTAAGGCGGCCGCTCTCATCGACAAGAAGGTCGGAGAGCTCCGCGCCGCGAATCCCGGCAAGAACGAGGTTGACCTTCTGACCTTCGTCTCGATCAACATCTGCGTGAACTACTTCGCTAGCCGCCGCAAGCTCGCCTCCCTCGAGGAGGAGCTCAAAGTGCTTGACTCAGAGCTGGATTCCTATCTCTCAAAATACTGAAAACCGACCACCGGTCGCCTCTCGCTGAAAACAACACCGTTAAAGTAACAGGGTGACTCGGATGGGGAAAACGGACCTGAATCCCTCCCGGGGGATTTCTCTCTGCGTACTTTACGCGGAGGGAACACAGGATTTTTGAACCAAGCTGTTCCGGAGCCCAAATCATTATTTTATGAGCTTTTCTGGAAAGCGCACCGGTGGTTTTTTAATAATATATATAAGGGATATGAATACAACTATTATCTACATCATTTTTGCGGCCCTCGTCGGAGCCCTTGTCGGAATTCTGGTCTACGCCTTCATCCACAAGAAGAACCTTGGCGGACGCAAGGAAGAAATCCTCCGTCAGGCAGAGGAAGAGGCCGAGAACATAAAGAAGGAAAAGATTTTCCAGGCAAAGGAAAAGTTCCTCCAGCTCAAGAGCGAACACGAACAGCAC
>JAKSJS010000122.1 GCA_024398155.1 Bacteroidales bacterium
ATCTTGCGGTAGAGGCCGCGCTCCTCGGGAAGATATCCTATCTTCTCGACGTCGCGCTGGGTTATTGGACGTCCGTCGAAGAGTATCTCTCCGCCGGAGGGTATCGTAATCCTGTTTATGATACGGATAAGAGTCGTCTTGCCGGCACCGTTGGGGCCGAGAAGACCGAAGATCTTTCCTTCGGGAATCTCAATGGAAACATTCTCGAGGGCCACCTTCTCACCGAAGGTCTTCGATATGTTCCTTGCTTCAATAATTGCCATTGTATGTTATACTATTAAGATTTTAGTTATGAGTTCGTTGAAGAGTTCCTCGGCGGAGGTCGCCTCGCCTTCGCCGCCCTTGCCGCGGAAGTCGTATTCGCGCAGGAGGGAGATTATCTGCATGCACTTGGGGACAGGGTAGTACCTCGCTGCAGCAGTATACTCGCGCATGAAGTAGGGGGCTATTCCGAGCTCGGAGGCTATCTGGGACTCGGACATGCGCCTTTGGAGCCCGGCGCCGACCTTGAGTACCTTCTGGAAGTTGGAGAAGAGCATCGCCGTCGCCATGGGGATGGCGAATTTCGGAGCCGCGGCTATGTTGGAGGCTATCTTCATGCTCTTCGGGGCGTTGTGGGCGTTGAGGGCCTTGGTGAGCTCGAATATCGTGTACTGGCGGCTTATGCCGACGTTCTGCTCGATGTCCTCAAGCGAGATGTCCTTCTTGCCTTCGGGTATGTTGCGGACCATCTTGTCGGTCTCGACAGCTATCTTCGCGAGGTCGGCGCCGGCATACTCGGAGAGCAGGCCGGCTGCGTCCGGAGCGATCGAGAGGCCGCGTCCGGCGAAGTAGCGGGTGATCCATCCGGGGACCTCGCTGTCCTTGAGGACCGTACTCTCGACTATTACGCCGTTCTTCGCGCAGCTCTTGTAGAGCGCGCGGCGCTTGTCGGCTTTCGCGCCTTTCATGCCGATTACGAGTACGGTCGAGTCGAGGGGATTCTCGCAGTAGTAGGAGAGGTTCTCGACGTCCTTCATGAGCTGGGCTTCCTTGACGACGACAAGCGAGCGCATCGCGAACATCGGGAAGCGGCGGGCGGCGGTCACGACGGACTCGGCGTTCACGTCGGAGCCGTAGCAGACAACCTGGTTGAAGTCGCGTTCGCTCTCTTCGATGCAGTTGTCGAGGACAGCGTCGCATACAAGGTCGATATAGTACGGCTCATCGCCCATAAGAAGGTATATGGGCTTGAAGATTCCGCATTTTGCGTCCTTTACGAGGTCGCGGGCTATTGTATCGACGTTCGGAGCCGGTTGTTTTGCCATTTTCTAAAGTTTATCCTCGAACCATTTCGAGAGTTTTGCCATAAGGTGGACCCTGTCCCTGCCACGCACATTATGCTCGGCGACGGGGTAGGGGAAGTAATCGACGGGCTTCCACTGTTTCACGCATTCCTGGATGAAGCTCAGGGAATGCTCCCATACTACGGTGTTGTCTATCGCTCCCTGACATATCAGGAGGTCGCCCTCGAGATTCCCGACCTTGCCGATAAGGCTTGTTTCGGCATATCCGTCGGGATTGTCTTCGGGACGGCTCATGTAGCGTTCTCCGTACATTATCTCGTACCATTTCCAGTCTATGACCGGCCCTCCGGCAGCAGCCGCCTTGAAGATCTCGGGGTAGGTTGGAAGGAGGGATATCGTCATGAAGCCGCCATAGCTCCATCCGCATACGCCGACGCGGTCTTCGTCGGCCCAGGGCTCGGCCAGTATCTTCGACAGGCCGGCAACCTGGTCCTCCATTTCATGGACGCCGCAGCGGCGCCATATAGCCTTCTCGTACCCGGCTCCGCGGTTGGAGGTGCCGCGGTTGTCCTGGACATAGACGATATAGCCTCTTTCGGCCATATACATCTCCCAGTTCCTGATTCCGCCCATCCAGCTGTTCCTTACCATCTGGGAGTGGGGGCCGCCGTATACATATAATATTACCGGATACTTCTTCGCCGGGTCGAAGCCGGCGGGCTTGAAGAGGCGGTAGTAGTTCTCGTAGGCTCCGTCAGCGCTCGGCGTCGAGCCGAACCCGACTTCGCCGGTGAGGTAGCCGTCGAAGGGATCCTCCGCTGTCGAGAGTCTCCTTCTGCTCTTCCCGTCGGTCGAGCAGAGATCCTCGGCCCCGGGGAAGCATACGCTCGACCAGCTGTCGATGAATTCCGTATGGGCGGGATTCATCGTTATCGTATGCCATCCTTCCTCGAAGGTGAGGCGCTGGGGCTTTCCTCCGGTGACGGCCCCCTTGCGACCCTTCTTGAGGGGAATCCTGAAGAGATGGTTCTCGACGGGAGAGACTTCGGCGGAGGTGTAGTACACGTATTTGGAGTCGGAGGCGACATAGGCGACGTCGGCATCTACGGCCGTAAGGCGGGTTATGGAGCTTCCGTTGAGCTTTACAAGATATAGGTTCCTGTAGCCGTCACGGTTGTCCGTGCGGTAGATGAAGACTTCGTCGGAGACGAAATGGAGCGGGTCCTCGGGCTCGACGAAGCGGTCGTTATGTTCGGTGAGGACAGTCGAGACATACTCTCCGGTCGCGGCCGAGTAGCGGTTGAGCCTTACATTCTGCTGGGCGCGGTCGAGGACCTGGATGAGGACTTCGCTGCTGCGTGGGGTCCAGCTTATGTTCGTCAGGTACCTCTCGTCGTCAAAATCGGTGACGTCCATATAGACCGTCGAGCCTTTGGCGATGTCGTACACGCCGAGGGTGATGTGCTCCGAGGCCATGCCGGCCATCGGGTAGCGGAACTCCTTGAGCGTTCCGGTGCGGGTGGTTATGTCGAGCACGGGGAATTTCGTGACGGCGCGCTCGTCCTTGCGGTAGAAGGCGACCTTCGAGCTGTCGGGGCTCACGAAGATGCCGCCGTCGATGCCGAACTCGTTGCGGCTTACGGTCTCGCCGTAAACGATCCCGTCCTCTTCGCTTTCCGCGACGGCGACCTTTGTCCCGTCCTTATACACGACATAGAGGCTGCCGTTCTCGGAAACGGCCTCCCAAGGCTTCCCGGAGGGGATATAAGGCTTCTCCTCCGTGACATGGTTCCATTTGCCGGCGCCGGCTCTTACGAGAAGCTCGCCGCCTTCGCCGAAGGCGTAGCGGCCTATCTTCGGGTAGAGCCCGCCTATAGTTGACTCTTCGATAGTCATCACGCGGCCTTCGGTCGCGGGACGGACTCTCAGAGTCTCCGCAGCCGCGCATACTGAAAGCAGCGCGGCGAACGATACAGTTATGATTCTTGCTGTCCTTCCCTCCATACCCGTTCTATTCTGTCATTATCGGAATTACTGACTGGGGATTCTGGATGGGGCTTACGCTTACGATGCTGTCAACTATGAATTTCTCCTCGCCTCTCCAGGGGAGGGCGCCGCGGTACTCCTTGTAGTGGAGCTGGACGAACATGCCGCTGCACTCGTACATGAGCTTTTCGGCTATTGCCTTGTCCTTGACGGAGAATACGAATTCGTTGGACTGGACGCCTCCGTTAGCCGATCCCTTGTTGGAGGAGAAACCGGACTGGATAGCGCGGCCTTCATAGGTCTTCCATACTATTCCCTTGTAGACTACTCTGTTGAGCTCGCCGGCCTTGACTCCTTCGCCGAATACGAAGTAGAAATGGAAATAGAACATGCCTGCGCCTACAAGGAGGGCGATTGCCAGGATGAAACCGAGGATTGCTTTGAATGTCTTCATTGTTGTATTAGAGAGAGTTGATCCAGTTTTCGGCGGAGACGTCCCCGGCCATCGCCCACGAACCGCGGGGAGAGAGGCTGATGCCCGTTACATTGGGGCCTTCGGGGGAGCAGGAACGCTTGAACTGGTTATTGAAAAATCTTTTGAGGAAGAGCTTGAGCCACTTCTCTATCGTCTCGCGGTCGTAGGAAGGGAGGTCTCCCTTGCCGTCGAAGGCGGCCTCGGCGAGGAATACTATCTTCTCGGGGCTGTAGCCGTAGCGGACGAGGTTGTAGAGGAAGAAGTCGTGGAGCTCGTAGGGACCGATTATGTCTTCTGTGTTCTGGGTCCCGGGGACAAGCTCGGGACTTATCGGGGTGGCGACGATGTCCATGAGGATCTCGCTGACGGGTCTCTGGCCTTCCTTCGCTGCGCCTGTGAAGATGTTCCCGGCGGCGAAGGCGACGAGCTTCCTCACGAGGGTCTTGGGAACGCTCGAGTTCACTCCGTACATGGACATATGGTCTCCGTTATAGGTGCACCATCCGAGGGCGGCCTCGGAGAGGTCTCCGGTGCCGACCACCAGGCCGCCGCAGGAGTTGGCGTAGTCCATGAGGATCTGGGTCCTCTCGCGGGCCTGGGCGTTCTCATAGGCGGCGCCGTGGACGTCCTTGGGGTGGCCGATCGCGGCCAGATGGAGGTGGCAGGCCTCGCCGATGGGGATTTCGAGGGAGGTGATGCCGAGTCCTTCCATGAGTTCGTCGGCATTGGTCTTGGTCCTGCCGGAGGTTCCGTAGCCGGGCATCGTTATGCCGACTATGTCCTTGGGCTCGAGACCTGCGCGGCCTGCCGCGAGATAGGCGACGATGAGGGCGAGAGAGCTGTCAAGGCCTCCGGAGACGCCGATGACGGCCTTCCTCGCACCTATCTTCTTCATCCTCGAGGCACGGCCGAGGGACTGGATCTCGAGGGCTTCCGAGAGGGCGAGCGCGCTGTCCTCTTCCGTAGCGACTACGGGAGCGAAGGGGAGAGGCTCGACTATCCTGGCGAAGGTGTTCTCGAAATCGGTGTCGCGGCTGTCCTTCTCGAGGACCACGAGCTCGAAGTCGGCGGGGGTCAGGGCGGAGTAGCCGCGGTTTCTGGAGGCACCGAGGACCGAGATGCGGTCGAGGTCGAGGTCGGCCACGACTACGTTGCTCTCGGAGAGGAACTGTTCTCCGCTCTCGAGGAACTCATCACATTCGAAGATATGGAGGGAACCGTCATATACGCCTTCTCCGGTCGACTCGCCGTATCCGGCGGCGGCATGGATATAGGCGCAGGCGAGATCACTGCTCCTTGCGGCGAGGGTGGCGCGGAGCTTCTTCTCGGCTGAGGTTGTCGAGACGGACGCGGAGGGGCAGAGGATGATGCCGGCTCCACCGGCGACGAAATCGGCGTCGGGCGAGGGCGAGGCGGCGAGCTCGTTGCCGCTTACGATGGCAAAGCGGGCATTGCCGTAGGCGAAGATCATCTCCGTCGACACGGGCACGTCGTCGAAGCCGGCATAGCTTACGGACATGCCGCATGAGCCGGTCTTCATCGCTCCGGCGAACGGGGCGCCGGGGAACAGGTCGGGCACTATCGCGCGCAGAACTCCTTTGTGGAGGACCAGCGAGCAGTCATATACATTACCATATATCTCCACGGGAGCGCCCACGACGAGGGTCGTCGCGAGGCCGGCAGGCG
>JAKSJS010000123.1 GCA_024398155.1 Bacteroidales bacterium
GGACAGCCTGTCGCAGGGGGCCTCCAGCCCCTCGACGCGGGCGGTCCTCACCGAGTCCTGGGCCTGGTCCGGACGCTCAGCGGCCGGGGTGCGGGGCCTGCGGGAGTAGGGGAAGATATGGATGAAGGCGGGCCTTACGGTCTCGGAGAGGAACTTGTAGGTCTCCTCGAAGAGCTCGTCCGTCTCGCCGGGGAATCCGACTATGACGTCAATCCCGAAGAAGACAAGAGGCTTGCCGGGGGCCTCGAGGGCACGGCGGATATACTCTATCTTCGAGGCGAAGTCACCGGTCGTGTAGCGCCTTCCCATTTCCTTCAGGACCTTGTCCGAGCCGCTCTGGAGAGGGATATGGAAGTGGGGGAGGAACTTGGTTCCGGAAGCTATCCAGTCGACTATCTCCTCGGTAAGGAGGTTGGGTTCGATGGAGGATATGCGGTATCTTTCTATGCCTTCGACCTTGTCGAGTTCCTTCAGAAGGTCGAGGAAACTCTCGCCGGTCGTCTTCCCGAAATCTCCTGTATTGACTCCGGTGAGGACTATCTCCTTTATTCCTTCCGCAGCAATCTCACGGGTTTCGGAGACTATCGTCGCTATCGGTATGTTGCGGCTTTCCCCGCGGGCATACGGGACCGTGCAGTACGCGCACTTGAAGTCGCATCCGTCCTGGACCTTGAGGAAGGAGCGGGTCCTCTCTCCGGAGGAGTACGCGGCGAAGACCTCGGGCTCGGAGGGGGCGGGGAGTCCGGCAATGAAGGGAACTACCAGATGCTTCTCCTTGGCCCCGAACACGGCCTTGACGCCCCCGAGAGCCGCAAGGGACTCCCTTCGGAGCTCGGCCGAACATCCCGTCACGACTATCGCGGCGGAGGGCCTCAGGCGGTGGAGCTTGCGGACGATATTACGGCATTTCTTGTCGGAATGTTCGGTTACGGAACATGTGTTGACAAGGAAGAAGTCCGCCTCGCCGCCCGTCCACGAAACGGGCTCGAAGCCAAGGGCTCCGAGAGCCCTCCCGTAGGTCGAGGTCTCGGCGTAGTTGAGCTTGCAGCCAAGTGTTACGTATGCTATCTTTCTATTGCTGCCCATCGTTTGCACTTATAGTTATTGTCTTGTAGCCGTCGGCATCCTTCTGTCTCTGCTCCTCGATATCCATCTGCTCTTTCTTCTCCCTCGAGGAGAACATGTATTTGATGAGGTGGCCGAAGCTGTTGAATTCCTTCTGGTAGGTTATACCGAGGCCGTTGCGCTGGAGGTTGTCCAGGTAGTTTGTATACTGGTCGGAATGGTGGGAGAAGACGTTGAGGCGCAGGGCGCCCGGCCGGTCTATCTTGACCTCTATATCGAGGTCTCCCGTTATGTCGGAACCGTTGGAGTTGGAGTACTGGCGGTTGCCGAGGTTACCGCCGACTATGACTCTGTTGTTGAAGAGCTGGGTCGAGAGGGCGACGTCGAAAATGTCGTTTCCACGCGTGTTGGACTGGTATTTCAGTCCGAGGTCGAGCGGTATGTCAAGCTTCTCGAAGATATTGTTTATCTGGCGGGACATTATCTCGGAGACGTTCGAATAGAGGATGCCCGCTGTGTTGGAAGTGATACCGGAGGCATCGTCGGGCAGGAAGTTGTTCGTTATCAGCAGGGCGAGGATCTGCCTCTGGACCTTGTCTTCGGTGGAGAGGGCGTTCTCGACCTTGGACTTGACCGTCGGGTCGAGGTCGGGTATGTCGAGCGAGAACTTTATCTGGGGGTTGGAGAGCTTGTCGGAGATGTTGATGCCGCATTCTATCGCACGGCGGGTGTTGACGGAGGTCGTGTCGGAGATCAGGGTCGCTATCGACGCCTTAGTCTTGTAGACGGCGTCGATGTCGAGCGTGCTCTCCGGAAGGTCGCCTCCGAATACTATGGAGCTTCCGTTCTTGATGGAGAACTCCCTCGTGGCGATGTTGGGTATCACGAAGCGGTACTGGCCGCTCTCGAGGGTGTAGTCACCCTTGTAGTTGATGTAGCTCTTCGACGGGATGACGTCTATCTCGATGAGGCCGGTTCCGCGACCGGTGAGGCCGTTGCCTGTGTCCTTGTTGAGCTCGAGGTGGCCGGCGACATCGGGCGTAGCATTGGCCCTTATGTGGACTTTCAGGTTGGACTTGGACTTCTTCTGCTTCTTCTCGCGGTAGAGCTTGAGGAGGTCTTCGTAGCGGTCCTTGATGACCTCGACTTCCTTCTCCTTGAATATGAGCAGGTTGCTCATCTTGTTCTCTCCGGAGTTGGAAAGCGGGATGTGGAGGTCGCCCTTGCCAGTTCCGAGGGTCGAGGCGTCGACATCTATGTCGATAAGGTTGGTGGGGCCTGTGATAGAGACGCGTCCGGTGCCGTAGACATTGCCGTAGAATCCCTGCTTGTCCTGCTCGGGAATGTTGATGAGCTCGAGCTTGTCGGTCTCGATCCTGATGTCGAGACCCATGTCGCGGAAGTGGTCATAGTATATCTGGCCGCTGAGCAGGCCATGGGCGCTGAAGCGGTCAGAGACAAGTACCCGGTCGAAGTAGACGCCGTATTCGTCGACCGTGACGGGGCCGCTGGCTACGTACGGGACATGGGTGTAGGCTACTGTCAGCTGGGTGTTGACGAGCCTGAGGTTCTCGCTGTAGAGACGGTAGGAGTCCTTACGTCCTTCGGCTTTGAGCTTGCCGGATACGCATCCTCCCATATGGCTGAAGACGCTGCCGAGGAAGGGCTCGGCAAAGCCTACGTCGAGGTCCTTGAGGTCGAGCGTAAGGTCAAGCCACTCGGAGGCGGGGGTATAGTAGCCGACGAGTTTCAGGGCCTCGAGCTCTTCCTGGATGCTCCTGACATCGATGTCGTAGCGTGAGAATTCCTTGTTGTACTCGCTCCTGAGGACTACGGTTCCTAGGCTCGTGGAGCTGACTCTCGTCGAGTCGCAGACTACGTCGGCGACATATCCGAGGGCTCCCTCGCCGCTTCTCAGGCTGACATCTCCGGAGAGGACTCCGCCGATGTCGAGCTTGTCG
Organism: Bacteroidales bacterium; assembly: GCA_024398155.1. Classification (GTDB taxonomy): domain Bacteria; phylum Bacteroidota; class Bacteroidia; order Bacteroidales; family UBA932; genus Cryptobacteroides. The sequence continues at coordinate 3,027 of JAKSJS010000123.1, forward strand.
GACTTGAAGATATTGTTGATGAAGCCTATGTCGAAACGCTGGATAGCTATGTCGAGGGAATCGGTCTCGTTCCTCTTGATCCCGCCGCGGGCGCTGAGGTACTGCTCGCCGCTCGATATCCGGAGGCTGTCGATCTGGAGGCTGTTCTTCGAGACTTCGAGGGCGGACTCCATGATGTTCCAGGAATTGTTCTCGAAGACTATTGCTGAAGGGATGATCTCGGTATGGATGGCGACTTCGTCAGCCTCGTTGCGGAACAGCCGGCCGAGGGCGTAGAGGTCACCGCGGTTCTCGACCTCGCTCCTGTTGTCGTAACTGAGACCGAGGCGGACATCGTTGTCGTTCGCGAAGACCTTGATGTCGCAGTTGTCGAAATTGTAGTCGCCGAGGGAGACCGAGCCGCAGAGCAGGTCGGCCCTCAGACGGTCGTCGAGGTTGTCTATAGTACAGTCAAGATCCTTGATGTAGCGGTCCCTGAGGGCGATTCTGTGGGTGTTTATGCGGCCGTCTATCACGCCGTTGCGATAGACGGAGAGACCTATTGAGGTGTCGTCGTCGATATAGAGCTCGGGGTTGATGAGGGTCGCGAGCTCACTGGTGTTGACGCAGCGGAGGTCAACGTCATACTGGGCTCCGCCCCATTCGAACGAAGGATCCTTGAAGAGGACGGGGAGCTCCCTCTTCGCCGTGAGGCCGATAAGGTCGCTGGCGAAGCGTCCGACATTCTCGGTTCCTATGTAGGTGCCCTTGACAAGGTCGGAGGTGAGGTTCATCCTGTAGAGTCCTCCTCCGGAACGGCTCAGGAGCTTGATGTCGCCTATGTTGTGGTCGCCGTCCTCGCTCTCTATTACGATGTCATTGACATTGATGTTTCCAAGGAGGTCTCCGGTCTTTACTTTCATGAAGTTGGCCTGGGTCGTGAAACTCAGGTTCGAGGTCTCCCTCTTGTCGAAGTTCATAGCGTGGAGGTCGGCATGGCCTACGTTCGCGTAGAACTGGTAGAGGGCGTTCTGGGTCTTGCGGCTGAGGGCGAACATTCCCTGGAAGAGGAAGTTGAGGGCGGGGTCCTGGCTTATTATCTTTCCGTCGAACTGCTTGGCGGAGACCTTTCCGACGGCGGCTATCTTCGTGTAGTCGTAGCCGTTGAACCTCAGGCGGTCGAACATCAGCGAGTCGATCGCAAGGGAACTGCCCTCCTTGCGGTCAATAGTCGCGCTCAGCTTCGAGCCGAAGGAGCATTCCTCGAGCCGCTTTACGCCGAGGAGCTTGCCGACGTTGAAGTCGGTGGAACTTATCTCGCTGGAGATCTTCGTGGGCTTGCCTTTCCTCATGAGGTCGCCGAGGGTTGCCTTGACCTTGACGCTTCCTATTGTCGAGTGGAGGTTGATGTTGCCGTTTATGCGGTTGAGCTTGCCCTTGAACCTTCCAGAGAGGAGGAAGTCCTCGCCGGGGGCGAATTTCGCTATGTTGATGTCACTGTTGCGAGTGAAGCCGCGGACTATCTTCTCGATGCTCGCGGTAGTCGCCTCGAGGCTCTCGAGCTTAAGGTCGAGATAGGACTTGCTCAGTTTCCTTATGTCCTTGATCTCGCCGGAAAGGGCCGCCGAGACGTCTCCTGAAGGGGTCTTGAACTGGAGGTCAGTTACGGTGAGGTCATTCACGCAGCCGTCTATGCGGCCGCTGACGTCGAAGGCCTGGTTTATCCCATAGAGCTTTTCGGCGAAGAAGCCGAGCGTCCTCATGTCGAGGCGGCTCTCTCCGACCTCGGCATCGAGATTGACGCGTCCGCTGAACTTTCGGAAGCTCTTCGCGTCGGGGCAGCTCATGATGAAGTAGGGGACATAGGCGTTCGAGTAGTCGTCGATTATGTGGATCTGCTCGATCGCGGCCTGGCCGTGACCTACGCATACCTTCGCTTCAAGATGACGGCAGTCGAGGCCTTTCTTCTCGGTGAAGGAGAGGCTTTCGATTTCTGCCTTTATGCGGCCGTCGAGATATCCGAAATCGTGGGCGTCGAGGTCTATGGAATGTATCTCGAGGTCGCCCCAGTCGATAGCCTTGGCCTTGGGGGCCTTTGCGCGCCTCGAGTAGTTCCTCATCGTGAAGTCGAGGTTCTCGACCTTGAGGTCCTTGATGTTGAAGAGGTCCTTGTCTTCCTTGTACTTTCCGCCACTTCGGTCCATCTTTAGGGCGAAGAGCCTCTGGAGGTTGACGCGGCCGTTCTCGATCACGAGATTGACACGCCCGTTCTTGACGTGGACCTTGTCGAGCTCGATCCCGCAGTCTTTCACAAGGCCCTTGAGGCTGAAGCGGGCGATCACGTATTCGGCCGAGAGGAAGGTGTCCACCGGCGCGAGCGTGTCCACGCCGCGCGCGAGTAG
>JAKSJS010000124.1 GCA_024398155.1 Bacteroidales bacterium
GGTCTTTCCCGTGCCGGTCGGGCCTACGAGAAGTATGTTGGACTTCTCTATCTCAAGGTCCTCCAAAGACTTGTCGATATTGTTGTTGATTCGCTTGTAGTGGTTATAGACCGCTACTGCAAGGAGTTTCTTCGCCCTTTCCTGGCCTATTACATATTGGTCAAGATAGGCGGTTATATCCTTGGGAGTCAGATTGTTCTTAATCTTGCCGGAAGGCTGTTTCCCACGAGCGGGCTTCTTCTTACAATCGGCAAGGACGTCGCCCAGCCCGGCCTCGGCCAGGTACTCGGCGGCGACTTTTATGCAGTCGCTGCAGATGCAGCCGTTCATACCCTGAAGCAGGAGCGGGACTTCATTCTCGCTCCTGCCACAGAACATGCATTTCTTTGACGAAGGTTTTCCTGACATTTATTATCTCTTGGCGAGGATTGTGTCTATCATTCCATACTCTTTCGCCTCGGCGGAATTCATCCAGAAATCCCTCTCGGCGTCGGCGAGTATCTTTTCATAGGGCTGGCCGGTATGTTCGGCCATTATGCGGTAAAGCTCTTCCTTGCATTTCATTATCTCCTTGACGGCGATAAGCATGTCCGAAGCCTGGCCCTGGGCTCCGCCGAGGGGCTGGTGGATCATGATGCGGGAATGAGGGAGAGCGGAGCGCTTGCCCGCGGCGCCTGCGCAAAGCAGCACGGCGCCCATGGAGGCTGCCATGCCGGTGCATATGGTCGCGACATCGGGCTCTATGAGCTGCATCGTGTCATATATGCCAAGGCCGGCGGAAACAGACCCTCCGGGAGTGTTGAGATAGACGGATATGTCGGCCGAGGGATCCGCGTTGGCAAGGAAAAGGAGCTGGGCCTGGATGATGTTCGCGGCATCATCATCTATCTGGGCACCCAGGAAGATGATACGGTCCATCATGAGGCGGCTGAAGACATCCATTGTGACGGCATTCAGTTTCCTTTCCTCGACAATCGTCGGACGGACATAGCTCTCGTACGCGGACCTTACATCGTGGAGCGTAAGAGAGCTTATGCCGAATTCCGAACGGGCGAACTTGTCAAAATCGTTGACGTTCATAAATCGTTATTTGAGTTCGCGGAAATTCTTTACAGAGATTTTCTTCTTCTTGAGAGTTACGAGCTCGCGGGCAGCGGCGACGGCCTTTTCGGTCTCGACCTGCTCGAGGATGCGGCGGCTGTCCTTCTCCTGGGAGAGGATGGATTTGGCGAGGGACTCGAGCTGCTCGTCGGGAACGTTGTTCATGCCGTACATTGCATACTGGTAGGCGGCAAAGGCCTTGGCGCTGGCAAGAACGTCCTCTTCCTTGATCTCAACCTTGCATTTCTCGAGGATGTAGTCACGGATGAGCTGCCACTTGAAGTCCTCGAGGAACATCGGGAACTCGTTGTCGATCTCCTCCTGGGTGAATTTGGCTTCGGTGGCAACGAAGAGCCACCTCTTGAGGAATTTCTCGGGAAGGGTCATGGCGGCCTTGCCGATGAGGTAGTCCTTCATATCTTTCTGGAGACGGAAGTCGGCCTCGTTGGTATACTCGGCCTTGAGTCTCTCCTCGATCTTGGCGTCGAAAGCGGCCTCGTCGGCAACGACACCCTCACCGAAGATCTTGTCGAAGGTCTCGGTCGTCATAGGAGCGTCAGCGAAAGTCTTGACGTTCTTGACGGTCATCTTCCACTCGGGAGCGAGAGCGGCGAGTTCCTCCTTGGAGAGCTTGAGCATCGAAGCGCGGTCGGTCTCGTTCTCGAAGGCCTCATTGACATTGACGTTGAGCTCGTCACCGGCCTTGATGCCTACGAAAGCGGGGCGTACAGCCTCGGCAACGTTGCGGAGGGCTACATACGTGCCTTCTACCTTGTTGTCACCGTTCTCGAAGTCGGCGATGATGAAGTCCTCTTCCTTGGCGGCTTCGCCGTCAACGAGGGAACCGTACTGCTTGAGGAGGTTGGATTTCATTTCAGCCTTAGCCTCGGCGGTAGAGGTGATGGTATAGTATACGACCTCGTCATCCTTGGTGAGTTCGAAATTGATCTCGGGATAGAGGGCTACGTCGAACTTGAATTCGAAATCATTGCCGCTTACCCACTCGTTCTTGTCGGCGCCTTCTACGGGAAGGGGCTCACCGATGACTTTGAGCTTGTTCTTTGTGATGTAGTCGTTAAGAGACTCGGAAATCGTGTCCTGGACAGAGTTTACGAGAACCTGCTGGCCGTACATCCTGTTGATGAGGGAAGCGGGAACCATACCTTTGCGGAAGCCTTTGATCTCGGCTTTGCGGCGGAGTTCTGAGAGTTCTTTCTTCTGTTTCTCTGCATAGTCGGCTGCGGCTATCGAGAGAGTGAGGACGAGATTCTGGTCGTCGACCTTTTTCTTTGAGATTTTCATTTTTCTTGTGATTGTTTATTATTGATTTTCTTATGTTTTCCGGGATAGGCTATCCTGTCGTGATACATCTGCTGGATGTAATCCTTGAGGACGGCTTTCATGATGTTGATTTCCTTAAGGGATATCGGGGATTCCTCGAACTGACCGGCGTCCATCTTGGACTTGAAGATCATCTCGACGAAGGAATCGATTGTTTCGGGTTTGTGGTCGCTTAAGGTTCTGGAAGCGGCCTCCAGAGTATCGCAGACCATGAGGATGGTCTGTTCGACCGTCTCGGGACGACGGCCGTCATAGAAGAACTCGGCTACGTCCTTGGGGTCTCCGCCCTCTGCGAGATAACGGCTGTAGAAGAAGCCGGCGGAGGTAGTGCCGTGGTGGGTCGTGATGAAGTCGGAAACGACCCTCGGGAGATGGTATTTCTCCGCGAGCGCGAGCCCGTCCTTGACATGCTTTATTATGTCACGGGCGCTCTCTTTGGGAGTAAGGTCCTTATGGTAGTCACATCCAGGGGCCTGATTCTCGATGAAGCACTGGGGGTTCTCCATCTTGCCGATGTCATGGTAGAGGGCGCCGGCGCGGACGAGGGCGACATTCGCCTCGAGGCTGCGCGCTGCGGCCTCGCACATGTTCATGAGCTGGAGGGAATGCTGGAAGGTGCCGGGAGCTATCTGCTGGAGATCGAGGACGAGCTTGTTGCTCGAGGTGTCGGTCAGATCCTGGAGACGGGAGGACGAGACAAGGTCAAAGGCCTTCTCGAAGAGGAATACGAACGGATAGAGCGCAACGAGGAAGAGCGATCCGACAAGGATGAAGATTATGATCCTCAGGGAGATATACCCTTCGATTCCGTAGACCAGTCCGTACGTGAAATATATAAGGAGCATGGACGCGAATACGCAGAGCGCATTGACGAACTGCTTCCATCCCTTGTTGAAGTATCCGAAGGTGAAGATCGAGACGATTCCGGCGAACAGGTTCATGAGGAAGAGCTGGACACCGTTGTGGGCGAATACAAGGAGAGGAAGGAGCGATATGATGTATATCGGCATCACGACCTTCTTCTTGAAGAAAGCGACAAGGAACAGCGCCGTGATCGTGAAGGGAACCATGTAAAGGAGGTTCGGGTTGAACAGGTTCACCAGAAGCGCGGCAGCGGCGGAGAGGAAGACGACAAGCAGCAGGTAAAGGTACTTGTTGAAGTCCTCGAAGAGCTGTTCGTTCGTATAGTTGATCACGAAGAAAACAAGGGCCACGAAGACAAGCGCGAGGAGGGCGTTGCCCAGCCAGAGGAACAGCATGTTGCCGTTGTAGCCGTACGTAGCCTCGTATTCGGCCTTGTAGGAATCAAGCACCTGCTGGATTTCGGCGGTCACGATATCTCCCTTGGAGACGATAAGTGTACCGGAGGACACAAAGCCGGAGGTCGTCGACACGTCGGCGACAGTCGACATGTGGACCTGCTTGGTGGTCTTGTCGTCATAAACAAGGTTCGGCAATATGAGATTGCTGACCCCGTTTTCGAGAAGGAGGGAATCGGGGCTCATGCGCCTCGGACACTCTCCGGCTATGGAATGGGCCAGATAGGCCTTCGCATCGGAGATCGAGTATACCGAGGAGACGGCATATCGTCCGGCTCTCTTTCCCTTCTGGATATAGAGCACCGAGGCGTTGGTCTTGAGGTCGGAGTTCGAAGCGACTCCGGCTTCATAGAGAGTTAGCAGTCCGCGGGAAAGGGTCGGCCTCAACCTTTCGTAATTGCCGAGGTCAAGCTCTCCGAAGGCCTGTTTCACTTCGTCATAGACGTTCGCCTTGTACTTGAAATAGGGGACGAATTCCTCCATCGCGGCTTCGCGGTCGCTCAGGAGTTCGTTCTCAGTCTTTATTATGGGGAAGTCAAAGTCCGCGACAAGGGATTCGTACATCCAGGGCGAGCCCTTCTTGTACTCATAGCTGAGCTTCTGGGACTTGGGAAGAATAAGTACCAGAAGTACGAAGAGTACGGCAAGCGGGAGATATACTCTCGGGGATGAGGGGAATCTGACTTTATCCATGGACCGTTAGGCGTCGATGTTAGCGTAATGGGCGTTCTGCTCGATGAACTCGCGGCGAGGGGGTACGTCGTCACCCATGAGCATGGAGAAGGTGCGCTCAGCCTCGGCGGCGTTGTCGATCGTGATCTGGCGGAGGAGGCGCTTGTCGGGATTCATTGTGGTCTCCCAGAGCTGCTCCTCGGACATTTCTCCAAGACCTTTGTAGCGCTGGACGGCGACACCCTTGTCAGTGCCCTTTCCGAGCTCGAGGGTTGCCTCGTTCCTCTGCTTCTCAGTCCAGCAGTAGCGCTCCTCCTTGCCTTTCTTGACGAGATAGAGAGGAGGGGTGGCGAGATAGACGTATCCGTTGCGGATAAGGTCGAGCATATAACGGAAGAAGAAGGTGAGGATAAGGGTTGCGATATGGGAACCGTCGACATCGGCATCGGTCATGATAATGACTTTGTGGTAGCGGAGCTTCGCAAGGTTGAGGGCTTTGGGGTCCTCTTCGGTGCCTACAGTTACACCGAGGGCGGTGTAGATGTTCTTGATCTCCTGGGAGTCGAATACGCGGTGGCTCATAGCTTTCTCCACGTTGAGGATCTTACCGCGGAGAGGGAGGATGGCCTGGGTGCGGCGGTTGCGACCCTGCTTGGCAGTACCGCCTGCGGAGTCTCCCTCGACGAGGAAGAGCTCGCACTTCTCGGGATCCCTTTCGGAGCAGTCGGCGAGCTTGCCGGGCATTCCGGCGCCGCCCATGACGGTCTTCCTCTGGACGAGCTCACGAGCCTTGCGGGCTTCGTGGCGGGCCGTAGCGGCGAGGATGACCTTGTCGACTATCATTCTTGCCTGGGCGGGGTTCTCCTCGAGATACTGGTCAAGGGCGGCGGCAGTAGCCTGGCTTACAGCGGAGGTAACCTCGCTGTTGCCGAGCTTGGTCTTGGTCTGGCCTTCGAACTGAGGCTCGG
>JAKSJS010000125.1 GCA_024398155.1 Bacteroidales bacterium
CCTCGGGGCCGACGCCGTCACCCTTTATGAAAGGGACTGTTACTGTTTTCTGCATAAGCTGTTGAGGGCTGAGCCCGCTTTGAACCAGCCGATCTGCTGGAGGTTGTAGGTATGGTTTGCAAGGATAGTCTCGGAGGAGCCGTCAAGGTGGTTGAGGACAACCTCGACGGGCTTTCCGGGCTCTATCGCCGAACATTTTACATCTATGAGGTCACCCTTGAGGACTTTGTCGTAGTCATCGGGGTCGGCGAAAGTCAGGGCGAGGACGCCCTGCTTCTTGAGATTGGTCTCATGGATACGGGCAAAACTCTTCGCGAGGATAGCCTTCACCCCGAGGAAGCGGGGCTCCATAGCGGCGTGCTCGCGGCTAGAGCCCTCGCCGTAGTTGCCTTCGGCGACTACCATCGAGGCGCCGAGCTCCCTCGCCCTGACCGCAACGGGGCCAGTTTCGCCACTATAGGCATCGACCGCTCCCATTAGGAGGTTCTCGGAGATGTTCTCGAGGTGGCCGCGGAACTTGAGCCAGGGGCCCGCCATCGAGATATGGTCAGTCGTACATTTTCCCTTTGTCTTTATAAGAAGGCCGAGGCCCTTGAAATCGTTGCCGTCCCAGGGTTTGAAGGGTTCAAGCTTCTGGATACGGTTGCTGGCGGGGTCTATCGAGGGTTCGGGGCTGTTCTTCGAAGGGGCAATATATCCGCCTTCGGGCTCCTCGAAGCCTTTCGGAGGAAGGGCGGGAGCCGAAGGTGCGGCTATACCTTCAGGGAGGGCGAAAGCCCCGCTGAAGGTCAGCGCCGCCGCGACCTCCGGGGATACTATGAAGGCGTGGGTATTGGGATTGCCGTCGGCCCTCTTGGCGAAGTTCCTGTTGAAGGAAGTCACTATAGAGTTCTTCCTCAGGGGGTCGTCGGTCTTTCTCTTCCATTGCCCGATGCAGGGGCCGCAGGCATTGGTCATTATCATGGCTCCGGCCTCGCGCAGGGTCGCAAGAAGGCCGTCCCTTTCGGCTGTCGCCTTAATGCGGTCGCTTCCGGGATTGATAATCAGGGAAGCCTTGGGTTCGAGCCCGGCGGCCTTGGCCTCACGGCATACGGCCGCTGCCTTGGCGAGGTCCTGGTAGGATGAATTGGTGCAGGAACCTATCAGGGCAACCTCGACCTTGGGAGGGAAGCCGTTCTCCCCTACTCTCGCGGCCATTTCCGAAAGAGGACAGGCAGCGTCGGGAGTGAAGGGCCCGTTGACATAAGGCTCAAGCTCGGAAAGGTCGATCTCTATTACCCTGTCATAGTATTTCTCAGGCTCGAGGGAAGTCTCGGGGTCGGCCTGGAGATTATCGATATTGCGGACGGCCATCGCGGCGACAGTCGCGCGGCCGGTAGCCTTCAGGTATTCGACCATAGAGCCATCAAAGGGGAAGACCGAACAGGTCGCCCCGACCTCGGCGCCCATATTGCATATCGTCGCCTTTCCGGGAAGGGTCGCACAACCCTCTCCGAAGTACTCAATAATAGAATTGGTACCGCCCTTGACGGTAAGGATGCCGGCGAGCTTCAGGATGACATCCTTAGCGCTCGCCCACCCCTTCAGGGCACCGGTAAGTTTTACACCTATGATATTCGGGACCTTAAGTTCCCATTCCATCCCGGTCATGACATCAACGGCGTCAGCGCCGCCGACGCCCACGGCTATCATCCCGAGGCCTCCGGCATTGGGAGTGTGGGAGTCAGTTCCGACCATCATTCCGCCCGGGAATGCATAATTTTCCAAAACTATCTGGTGGATGATTCCGGCACCGGGCTTCCAGAAGCCCATCCCGTAATGGGCTGCGGCGTCGCGGAGGAAGCCGTAGACTTCCCTGTTGGCCTCACAGGCCGCAGGGAGGTCGGCCTCGACGCCGTCCGAGGCGCAGATAAGATGGTCGCAATGGATCGACGAAGGCACAGCGACCTCCTCGCGGCCTGCGTTCATGAACTTGAGTACCGCCATCTGGGCGGGCGCATCCTGCATCGCGACCCTGTCGGGGCGGAAAAACGCATACGCTCCGCGGGCGGGCACTTCCGCCTCCGGAGCGTTATAGAGATGGGCGTAGAGGAGTTTCTCAGCTAAAGTGAGAGGACGACCCAATATGTTCCTGACCTTTTCGACGCGGCTTCCGAGTCCATCATAGAACCCGCGCATCATTTCTACATCATATACCATTTGCGGCTACCAATAACAATTCACCGCAAGTTAGTAAATATTTTTAAAAAGTCAAGGGCTTGTATAATTATTCAGCCGAAAATTCTTCGCCGGCTACCTGCGCAAACTCTTCCTCGGAGATCATCTTGCAGTTTCCGTTGAACTCGGAGCCGAGCTCGACATAGAGTTTGCGGGTCTGGATATTGCCTTCGAGTACGCATCCTTCCTTGAGGGAAAGGGTGTCCTTGACGAAGATATTGCCGTTAACCTTGCCGAAAAGATCGACGTTGATGGCAATAATGTCGCCCTTGATGTCGGAGCTCTCGCCTATCACGACGCGGCCCTTGGAGGAAAGGCGTCCTTCGAAGGAGCCGTCGATACGGATGTCGAAGGGAGAGACTATCTCACCTTTGATAATTGTTCCTGCGGAAATGCGGCTGACGGAATTTACATTGACGGGGGTTTCAGTCTTGGCGTTCATATTTATGATTTTCGTAGATTAGACATTATTGAAGATTGGCGCCGTGGCAGTTCTTGAACTTCTTGCCGCTGCCGCAAGGGCAGGGATCGTTGCGGCCGACCTGTTTCTCGACTCTCACGGGCATATTGCTCTTGGCCTCGCCGCCGTTCGTCACAAGATCGGTACGGCTGGTCTGGAGGTTGTTCGCGGGCTTCCTCAGCTGGCTCGGGGCCTGACGGGCCTCGGAGGCGTCGCGGAGGGCGACCTGGGCCATGAGGAGGAAGCTCAGGATGTCCCTGTTCATGCTCTCGAGCATGTCGCGGAAGAGGTTGAAGGACTCGAGCTTGTAGATGAGGAGAGGATCCTTCTGCTCGTAGGAGGCGTTCTGGACGGAGGTCTTGAGGTCGTCCATGTCGCGGAGATGTTCCTTCCAGTGCTCGTCGACCTGCCAGAGGGTTATGATCTTCGTAAGGGTACGGGCGATCTCGCGTGCGCCGGACTCGTAGGCTTTCTTGAGGTTGACGGAGATAGTCAGCTGCTTGCGGCCGTCGGTAACGGGGATCGCGATGTTCTGGTAGATATGGCCCTGCTTCTCGTATACTTCCTTGATTACGGGGAAGCAGCGCTCGGCCATCGCGGCCATACGGCGGTCGTAGATGTCCTTCATGTTCTTGTAGAGGGCGTCAGCGATAGCCGAAGGTTTCGAGCTGTTGAAGAACTCCTCGTCGAAACCGAGGTCGATGGAGAGGGACCCCATGACGAAGTCCTGGAAGCTCTCGTAATCGTAGCCTTCAGCCTGTTCGCAGATTATCTGGGTCATGTCCTGCATCATGTTCATGACGTCAATCTCGACGCGGTCGCCGGAGAGGGCATTCCTTCTCTTGGTGTAGATGACCTCACGCTGGGAGTTCATCACGTCATCGTACTCGAGCAGTCTCTTACGTACGCCGAAGTGGTTCTCCTCGACCTTCTTCTGGGCCTTCTCGATAGCGCTGGAGAGCATCGAGCTCTCGAGAGCCTCGCTTTCGGTCATGCCGAGCTTGTCGACGACACCGGCGATACGCTCGGAGCCGAACAGACGCATGAGCTTGTCCTCGAGGGAGACATAGAAGGTGGAGGTACCCGGGTCACCCTGACGTCCGGCACGTCCGCGGAGCTGACGGTCGACGCGGCGGGAGTCGTGGCGCTCAGTGCCTATGATGGCAAGACCGCCGGCCTCCTTGACCTCGGGAGAAAGCTTGATATCGGTACCACGACCAGCCATGTTTGTAGCGATCGTGACGGTGCTCTTCTGACCGGCATGGGCGACGACCTCGGCCTCACGGGCATGCTGCTTGGCGTTGAGGACCTGGTGCTGGATGCCGCGGATACGGAGCATGCGGGAGAGGAGCTCGGAGGTCTCGACGTCTGTCGTACCGACGAGAACGGGACGGCCCTCTTTCGTAAGCTCTATGACTTTCTGGATTACGGCCTCGTACTTGGCTTTCTTGGTCTTGTAGATAAGGTCGTCATTGTCGATACGTGCGATAGGACGGTTGGTCGGGATCACGACGACATCGAGCTTGTAGATGGACCAGAACTCACCGGCTTCCGTCTCGGCCGTACCGGTCATACCGGCAAGCTTGTGGTACATGCGGAAGTAGTTCTGGAGGGTGATCGTGGCGAAGGTCTGGGTCGAGGCCTCGACCTGGACGTTCTCCTTGGCCTCGACGGCCTGGTGGAGTCCGTCGCTCCAGCGGCGGCCTTCCATGATACGGCCGGTCTGCTCGTCGACGATCTTGACCTTGTTGTCCATGATGACGTAGTCGATATCCTTCTCGAACATCGCGTACGCCTTGAGGAGCTGGTTGACGGTATGGATGCGCTCGCTCTTGACGGCGAAGTCGGCCATTATCTCGTCCTTCTTCGTCCTCTTGTCGGCGTCGGAGAGCTCCTCATCCTTCATGACCTCGGCGATCGCGACGCCGACGTCGGGGATGATGAAGAACTTGGGATCCGAGAGCTGGCCGGCGAGGACTTCGTGGCCGTTGTCCGTCATGTCGACGGAATGCATCTTCTCGTTGATGACGAAGAAGAGAGGGTCGGTGACGACGGGCATCTCCCTTTCGTTGTCCTGGATGTAGTAGTTCTCGGTCTTCTGGAGGAGGGTCTTTATACCCGGCTCACTCAGGTATTTGATAAGAGGTTTGTACTTGGGAAGTCCCTTGTAGGCCCTCAGGAGAAGCTTTCCTCCCTCCTTCTCGTCGCCGGCGGAGATAAGTTTCTTCGCCTCGTTGAGGACGGAAGTGACGAGGGTTTTCTGTTTGTTGTAGAGGTTCTCGACATAGGGGCGGTACTCCATGAACTGGTCGTCGTTCTCGCTCTTGCCGACGGGACCGGAAATGATGAGAGGGGTACGGGCATCATCGATGAGGACGGAGTCGACCTCATCCACGATTGCGTAGTGGTGCTTCCTCTGGACAAGGTCGCCGAAGTTCGTCGCCATGTTGTCGCGGAGGTAGTCGAAACCGAACTCGTTGTTCGTACCGAAAGTGATGTCGCAGTTGTAGGCCTTGCGGCGTTTGTCCTTCTCGGTGTTCGCGGCATCCTTGTCGATACAGTCGACGGAAAGGCCGTGGAACTCATAGAGAGGGCCCATCCACGCGGCATCACGCTTGGAGAGGTAGTCGGTGACGGTGACTACATGGGCGCCTTTGCCGGCAGGGGCGTTGAGGAATACTGGGAGGGTCGCGACGAG
>JAKSJS010000126.1 GCA_024398155.1 Bacteroidales bacterium
GTTCTGCTCAAACGCGGCTATCTCGTCCCGCCACACCTGCCCGCTCGCCCCGCCTTCGGGGCTGGCCCTCGCCCCGCCTTCGGCCCACCTCTGTCGCGGGCGAAACGCCCTCTGTCGCGGGAAAAGCCCGCGACAGAGGCTGGGTAGCCGGTCAAAATACGCTTGTGTCGCGAGAAAAGCCCGCGACAGAGGCTGAAAAGCTCGCGACAGAGGCGGGTGCGGGAGGGGCTTTGCTGGGCTATTGGGAGGTGTGCTGCTGGGCGGGGGTCATTGGGAGATGGCTGCAGGGCGGGAGCTACTGGGGGATGTGCTGCTGGAGGCACCAGATCCACATCACGAGGCGGTGGGGGAGGAGCTTGACGAGGAGGAGCTGGGCGCGGGCGACCAGGCCGAAGGTGCTAAGGTCGCGACCCTTCAGAAGGTCGCGCCAGCCGCGACGGACGACGTCCTCGGGCTCGTACATGGCGTTGAAGTACTTGACCATGTCCTGGGAACTCCTGTTGTTGGCTACGTCAAAGAATTCGGTCTTTGTCCAGTAGGGACAGAGGGCGGTTACCGTTATGCCTTTGGGACGGAGCTCCTTCCAGAGACCGCGGCTGAAGCTGAGGACGAAGGCCTTGGTCGCGGCGTACTCGGTTACGTAGGGAACGGGCTGGAAGGCGGCGACGGAGGCTATGTTGAGGATCTTTGCCCCGCTCTTCATGAAGGGAAGTATTGTATAGCACATATCCATGAGGGCTCCGCAGTTGAGGGCGAGCATCGATTCTGCGGCGCTGGGGGAGACGTTCTCCACGGACTGGAACTTGCCGAAACCAGCAGCATTGACAAGGAGGACAACCTCGGCGTCAGCCTCCGTCAGGAGTCCGGGGAGGGTTGCGACGGCGGCCTTGTCAGTGAGGTCCATGGGGATTGCCCTGACTTCAGTCCCGGACAGCTCGGAAGCGAGGGCTTCCAGCCTGTCAGCCCTTCTGGCTATGATCCAGAGCTCGTCGAACTTGACATACTCATGCGCTGTGCGCGCGAACCATTGCCCCATACCGCTGGAGGCGCCGGTGACTATTGCGATTTTCTTCATATTGTGTTCAGTTTATGCAAATTTAGTATTTTTGTCCCACAAAAGAATCGATAGCACTATGTCAAGAGCCACTTTCCTCGAAATCCTTTGCTTCGGAGCCTTGATGCTCGCCTTCTCCTGCACTCCCAGGGAGTATGAAGACTTCACTCTTACCGCTGAATTCAGGTGTACTGACGGATCCAGCGCCGCCATCGCCTTCGGCGGCGGCTATGAGGTCATCCTCCATAACGGACCGGTTGACGGAACTCTCAAATCGGGCTCCCTTGCCCATGTGAGGAACCTTTACCGCTCTATGGCCGAGGACGGCGAGTGGACGCCTGTGGAGATACGTGTGAAAGGGAAATCGATTGCAGTGGACGTGGACGGCTCTCCTGTAGTCCGCTACTGCGAGCCGGAAAATCCCTGGCGCGCACCTGAACACGCGGACCAGCTTCTCTCGAAGGGCTCTGTCGAGCTGAAACAGCTTGACGGCAGGACGGGATTCAGGAAAGTCAGGGTGACACCTGACGCAGAAATCGAGGGCTGCAAGCCCGTGGATGAGGCCTCCGACCCCGTCATACGCTTCCAACAGGAGGATTTCCCTGTCATTGACTGGCATGTCCACCTCAAGGGCGGGCTTGACGCTGAAACTGCGATGGCCCTCCAGATGGAGTACGGCATCAACTACTGCATTGCTCCGAATGCCGGGGAAGGCGGTGTCGGCGAGATGCTCTCGAACGATGAGGACGTATACGCATATTATGATAAGATAAGCCGCATGCCCTTCCTCCGCGGAGTCCAGGGCGAGGGGCGCAAGTGGACCGCAGACTTCTCCCAGGAGGCGCTCGGCGTCTTTGACTGCCTCTTCACTGACGCCATGACGATAGTCGACCACAAAGGCCGCGTCTCGCGCCTCTATCATCCCGAGGAGGTGCTTCCCGACGGGCTCTCCGACGAGGAGTACATGGACCTCATAGTCGACCAGACGGTGAAGATCCTCTCCAACGAGCCTGCCGACATCTACGCCAATGCGACCTATCTTCCCGATTCGATCGGGGCCCGTTATGACGAGCTATGGACTGACAGCCGCATCGACAGGGTCCTCGACGTCCTCGAGAAGAACGGAATAGCCCTTGAGATCAGCGCCCGCTACATGATCCCGAGCGAAAGGATCATCCGCAAGGCCCACGAGCGCGGTATCAGGTTCACCTTCGGCACAAACAACGTGAACGACGATTTCGGCCGACTCGAATACAGCCTCGGGATGGCCCGCAGATGCGGTCTTACGAAGGACGACATGTGGTTCCCGACCATGTCGACAAAGGCAGAAAGGCCTGTCATACTGTACAATTTCTTTGACTCATCACGAAAGAAGGACCTCTTCAACGGGGAGAACCTCGACGGATGGACAGCCGTCGCCGAGGAGGGCGCCGAAGGCGTCTTCTCCGTCCGCGACGGCGTCATATCCGTCTCGGGACAGCCTTTCGGCTACCTCCGAACCAATGAGAAGTTCGGCGACTATTCGCTCCATGTCGAGTGGAGATATCCCGAGGGCAATGCCGTCAACAGCGGCATCTTCCAGAGAGTCCAGGACGAAGACAAAGTATGGCCCGAGGGCATAGAGTGCCAGCTCATGGCGGGCAAGGCCGGAGACATTGTCGGCCTCAGCGGCGCGAAGATACTCGAGGTTCCCTCGAACCCCGGCAGCCCCTTCACTGTCAAGACGCGCAACCACCCCGGCGAAGCCATCGAGCTTCCGGAAGGGGAGTGGAACCGTGCCGAGATAATCTGCAAGGGAAACAATATCCGTATCTATATCAACGGAAGCCTGGAGAATGAGGCGACTCTCGCTCTCGATGAGGGCTTCATAGCCCTCCAGAGCGAGGGCGGCCCTGTCGAGTTCCGTAACGTCTATATCTACCGGTAGTTGTCGAGAGTGAAGGCCTTGGGACGTGTCATCGTCTCTGTAAAGGTCTTTCCGTAACGGTCTGTAACAGATATGTTCAGGGTAGAGGTCGGAGATGAGGCCTGGACCCTGAATATGTGTTTTGTCGTGTATGCGGGGTAGTAGACGTAGTCCTCGTAGTGGTTCTCGTACTCGTAGGCCTCGTAGGCCACGAGGTAGAGGGGATCCTTGACGTCGTTGAGCTTCGTTACGGGGAGACCCTTTCCGTTCTCCTTCACTTCAATCTTCCATGAGGGGTCGTAGTCCCATACATTGAGAAGTACGTAGTTGTCGCTCGAGGCCGTGGCGTACTCGCCGACGGCTTCCTCGAAGTCCTTCTTTCCTATTGTGGAGGCATTGGGAGTCCATTTCGCGGCTGAGAGCTGGAGCTCGTTGCGGTCGTAGGACCTGAACTGGAAATCGCGGCTATGGCCGGTCCCCTTGAAGTAAGTGGTGTAGTTCTTCCCCGTGAAGTCCATGACACGGTAGCCGCCGGGGGCGCCGTCGCCGGAGAGGTGGATGCCGACGTTGGCGCCGGTCATCCACCAGCCTCCGCAGACGGCGCCGCTGTTGCTCTCGTAGGCATGGACGCCGCTCGAGAGGCGGCCTACATTATATACTATATGTGTATGGCCTGTCACTACATGGACGCGGTCGTAGCCCTCGAACAGTGAGAGAAGGCCGGTGTAGCCGTTCCTCTGCTGGACGTCCCCGCTGTTGTTGTAGAGAGGGGCGTGCATGGTGATGATGACGGGGGTCGACTTGGAGACGTAGGCGAGGTCCTTCTTCAGCCACTGGTACTCCTCGCTGACTATCATGTTGTAGAAGCTGCGCTCGGAGGCTGTGTTGCGGCAGTCGATGTCGTCGAGGACCACGTAGTGGGTCCCGCCGACATTGAAGCTGTAGTAGGTGGGGCCTATGGTCGTCCTGTACTTGAGGGGCGTGTAGTAGTCTCCGGTCGCGTCCGCGTCAGGGTCGTGGTTGCCTATCGTATGGAATACGGGAAGGCTTTCGCCGCAGTCGTCATTCATCTCGGAGAGGTAGTCGGCGAGGTCATACCTGTACCAGAAGCGGTCCCAGGCCATGTCGCCCAGCGTCAGGGCGTAGACGGGGCCGTTGCGATTGCTGCCGATCAGGCTGTTCACGTCGTCGGCGAACTCACGGAACTGGGCGAAGTCGCTCATCCTGTCGGCAAGATGCATGTCGCCGAAATAGAGCATCGTATAGTTCTTCTGTTCGACCTTTTTGAGGGTGAAGTCGGCATTGTCTTCCGTCGATACAGAGGAGGATATGGGCTTGAAGAACTCGGGGATGACGCCGTTACGGGGCACCTCATAGCCTCCTGGAATGGATATGAAGACGTATCCGTAGTCTTTCTTGGAGTAGAGGCGGTAGGCGCCGTCGGCGTCCGTGGCCGTGACTTCGTGGCCGTCGGAGACGACCACTCCGGCGACCGGCGCGCCCTCGCACGTGACCCTTCCGCTCACGTTGTACTTTGCGTCTTCCGGTCTGACTTCCGGCGTGTCGTCGCCGCTGTCGTCACCTGTATGGTGGATGAGGCCGCTGTAGTCGGGGGCGGCGGGCTCGCAGCCCCAGAGCAGCGCGGCCGAACAAAGGACCAGTATGAGGCGTCGGATTCTCATTGCTTCTGGTCTATGACGCGGAGATTGACATCTCTCTTGGGGAAGGGTATCTCGATGTTGTTCTCTGTAAGGGTGTTGTAGATGATCTCCTTGGCCCTGGCGATGTAGCCTGTGCGCTGGGAGACAAGGACATACTGCTTTATTGCAAGCTCGATGGAGCTGTCGGCGAAGTTGTCGAAAGTGACGCTGATGTCCTTTGTGAGGTCGACTATGTCGCGGCCGTACATGTCCTTTTCCTTCATTGCCTCTAGGGCGTCGAGCAGCAGCGAGCGGACTTTCTCCACGTCGGCTCCGTAGTTGACGCCGACGACGATCTTGACGAACTCGTAGGAGTTGTTGCGCGTGAGGTTCATGAAGTTCTTGCTGAAGAGGGTCGCGTTGAGGAAGGACATTGTCGCTCCCTCGAGCGTCTCTATCTGGGTACACTGATAGGAGATCGAGGTGACCTTGCCGCGGACGCCGTCGCACTCGATCCAGTCACCGACGCGCAGGCGGCCGGACATGAGCTGGATGCCGTAGATGAAGTTGTTGAGGATATCCTTCATGGCAAGTCCGATACCGGTTGCGAGGCCGGCGGCTACGATGGAGATGGCTCCCATAGGGATCTTGACGAGGATGATGGCGGAGATTGCGTATGTGCCCCAGACAAGGATTCCTATTATGTTGTTGGCGAGGGTGAAGTTGATCTCGTTGGCCCTCAGCATGACGTTGCCGTTCTTCGCTGCGAA
>JAKSJS010000127.1 GCA_024398155.1 Bacteroidales bacterium
GGAGCCAAGGACGTTGCCGAAGCGGGTCGTGATGAACTTGGTATGGGCCTCATAGGTATTGCCGCCACGGAGGGTGACTTTCCCAAACTGGGAGACTGCGAGTCCGAGGGACTGGACATAGATCTCGGCAAGGCGCTTGGTACAACCCATTATGTTGGTCGGGTTGACGGCCTTGTCCGTAGAAATCATGACCATCTTCTCGACATTGTATTCGATACACTTGTCGGCGACATTCCTCGAGCCGACAACGTTCACGAGCACAGCCTCGCAGGGGTTCTCCTCCATGAGGGGAACATGCTAGTAGGCGGCGGCACAGAAGACGACAGAGGGATGCCAGCGGCGGAAGGCGTACTCGAGACGGCCCTCCAGGCGGACATCGCCGATGACGGGAGTGAAGTCGAGGTCGGGGAAGCGGTCCTCGAGCTCGAGACGGAGATTGTGCATCGGAGTCTCGGCATTGTCGAAGAGGACTATCTTCTGGACACCGAAGCCGGCGACCTGGCGGACGAGTTCTGAGCCGATCGAGCCGGCGGCGCCGGTGACGAGGACTACCTTGCCGCGGAGGTTCTCCTTGATCTCGTCAAGGGAGATGCGGATTTCCTGACGGCCGAGAAGGTCTTCGATGTTGACCTTGCGCATAACCTTGGGGGCGTTGGAGGCATTTTCGTCAACCTTCTCGATCGAAGGAGCGACAAGAAGGCGAACGCCGCTCTTGTTGCAGAAATTGACTACGCCGTCCTTTTCGGAACGGAGTTCATTGTCAGTCGGGAAGATTATGCCGTAGAGGGAATTGTTGTAGACAAACTTGCGGAGCGATTCGAGCGTCGTGAATGAATGGACACGAAGATTGTCTATCGTCATGGAGATATTCCTGTCATCGGTCACGACAAAGCCGATGACATTGTAATGGGGCGAGCTCTTGAGGCGGGTCACAATCGACACGGCCTTCTCCGTGGTACCGTAGATGAGGACCCTGCGGCGGGTCTGGCGGTCACGAAGACGTTTGTTGAAGAGGTTGTAGGCAACTATCATCAATATCCTGATACCGAGAAGGACCGAAAGGGATACGAAGAAATCGACTATCAGCGTAACTGTAAGTATTGTTCCCAATCCGGGGTCCAAGGCGAAGGCGACCGCCATGAAGACCGTCTTGCCGACAATGGCTCCCACAAAGGCTATGCAGTCGCGCAGGCTCATGTGGCGTATGATGATACGGTAGCTGCGCGTCACAACGAACATCAGGACAGACGCGACAAACGAGATCACAGTCCAGTGAATCACGAAGGCACCACCATATATGTCGGTTTTGACTATCGCATTGGCAAGAAGGATGACACAAAGGGATGCAGCGGCGGACAACAGAACGTCAACTACGAAAATAACCCTTGTGCTGAGATAATTGGAGACGTACTTGGTCAGTTTGTCGATAATACCCATAGTTTGTTGGATTAACCTTACAAATTTATACATAATACATGCAAAAAGCAAAATTATGATATCCTGACCCTGCATACGGCTAAATTGATTATCTTTGTTGTCAGAAATAATCCCATTCCCATGAAATTCACAAGAACCGGAATTGAAGGCTGCGTCATCCTCGAACCCCGCGTATTCGGGGACGAAAGAGGCTACTTCTGTGAGACGTTCCGCGAGAGCGACGCGGCGGCGCTGGCCGAGGCCGCAGGCCTTGCCGAGGCGCCCCGCTTCATCCAGGACAACGAGAGCAAATCCTCGTACGGAGTCGTACGCGGGCTACATTTCCAGAAAGGCGAAGCTGCCCAGGCGAAACTTGTCCGCGCAGTCCGCGGCCGGGTGCTCGACGTTGCCGTCGACCTCCGTCCCGGGAGCGCGACCTACGGTAAACATGTCGCAGTGGAGCTCTCCGAAGATAACCATCTCCAGTTCTTCATCCCCCGCGGATTCGCCCACGGATATGCCGTCCTCAGCGAGGAGGCCCTCTTCCAGTACAAATGCGACAACTACTATTGTCCGGAAGCCGAAGGAGGAATAGCATGGAATGACCCTGATGTCGCCATCAATTGGGCCCTTCCCGAAAGCGACATCATCCTCTCCGAAAAGGACAGGAACAGAATCACCCTCAAGGAATTGATATGAAAATTCTCGTAACCGGTGCGAACGGCCAGCTCGGCCTTTCGATGAGGAAACTCGCCCCTGCGTCCGGCTTCGACTTCGTCTTTACCGACGTCGTCGAAATCGAGGGCTTAGAGACCCGTATCCTCGACATTACGGACAAGAAAGCCGTCAATGACATTGTAGCTGAAGAGGACATCCGCGCCATCGTAAACTGCGCGGCATACACAAACGTCGACAATGCGGAAGAGGAAGAAGGTCTGGCCTTCAAGCTCAACGCGATAGCTCCGTCCATCCTCGCAAACGCAATGGCCGCCGCCGGAGGCCTCCTCATCCATATCTCGACGGATTATGTCTTCGACGGCACAGCGTCCTCCCCTATCGAGCCCGACCGTCCGACTGGTCCCAGAAGCGCCTACGGTCGTACCAAACTCGCCGGCGAGAAGATGATTGCCGCCAGCGGATGCAATAGCGTCATCATAAGGACAGCCTGGCTCTACAGCGAGTACGGGAAGAATTTCGTAAAGACCATGCTCCGCCTGACTGCCGGGAAGGACACGATCAGCGTCGTCTCCGACCAGGTCGGCACGCCGACCTACGCCTCCAACCTTGCCGCCGCCATCCTGAAGGTCCTCTCCGCAAAGTTCTGCTCTTGCGAAGACAGGCAGGCTGACGGTGAAAACTGTGCCACCCTCGGCATCATAACCTCCCGAGTAAGTGAGCGCAAAGAGAGCTCATTCTCTTTGCCGAGCGTGAGGGAGGAAAAGCGCGCAGCGCTTAACGGGAGGTATCCTTCAGGATGGGGTCCGGCGCAGCCGGACGTTTTCACGTCAGCCTGCCTACGAAGCAAGAACGCCGGGCATGAGATCTACCACTATTCCAATGAGGGGGAGATAAGCTGGTATGAGTTTGCAACGGAGATTGCGCGGAGGGCCGGAACCCTCCGTACCGACGACAATCCGGGCGGATGCCTTATAAAGCCCTGCACTACTGAGGAATACCCTTCCAAGGTAGACCGTCCCCGCTACAGTGTCCTTTCGAAGGAGTCCTTCAAGGCTGCCTACGGAGTCGAGGTCCCTTGCTGGACCGACTCCCTCGCCCTCTGCCTCAAATCCCTTCTTTAAGCTAACCCCTTATCAATAACCCACTTACGCAATACCGTCGCGGCGATTTGCCGCGACGGTAATACGTAAGTGCCGATTAATCAGGCAGTTAAGTTAAGGCATTAATACACAGTACGATACAGCAAACCGTCGCGGTAAAATGCCGCGACGGTAATGCGTAAGAGTCTGGTAATAAGGGCTTTAGTATTTCACTGATACAGCCTGGAGGTCGGCAGAAGAGGAGCCGACAAGGGCCTCATAGTCGCCCGCGAGGGGCTCCATGGCCGACTTCTCGGCGTTCCACCACTCGAATACATCAGGGGTGAGCTTGAAGACCACACGACGGGTGGCGCCGGGGCGGAGGGAGACCTTCCTGAAGCCGCGGAGCGTCTTCAGAGGTCCTTCCTCATCGCCCGGACGGCGCACATAGAGCTGGACAGTCTCAGTGCCTTCTACAGAACCTGTGTTAGTGACCTTAACGACAAGTTTCTTGGGTCCGAAGAGGCCACCGCGGACCTTGGGAGAGGAATACTCGAAGGAAGTATAGCTCAGGCCATATCCGAAAGGATACATGGGCTCGCCCTCGAAGAAACGGTAAGTACGTCCCTTCATAGAGTAGTCTTCGAAAGAAGGCAGTTGGTCGACAGATTTATAGAAGGTAAGGGGAAGCTTTCCGCAAGGATTGTAATCGCCGAAAAGCACGTCAGCGATAGCAGTACCGCCCTCCTGGCCGGGATACCAGGCCTGGAGGAGAGCCTCGCAGGACTCGACCTCGGGAACAAGTGCGAGAGAAGATCCGGAGAAGTTCACGAAGACGACCTTCTTGCCTGCCGCAGTCAATGCCGCGACGAGCTCCCTCTGGCATGCGGGAAGCTCTATCGACAGACGGTCACCACAATAGTAGTCGGGATGCTCGACGGGCATCTCCTCGCCCTCGAGGCGGGGTGAGATGCCGCCTGCGTAGATGACGACGTCGCAGTCAGCGACCGTCTCAACCACGGCCGCGGCCTTCTCGGGAGTCATCTCGTCCCATAGAATCTCGCAGCCCTTGTTATAGACAAGCGAAGGAACCCTCCCGGAAAGGGCCTCATATAAAGTAACGATATGACGGGGAGTGCCCTCATAGTTACCTAGCATCATAGTCGAATCGGCGGCATTGGGGCCGACGAGACCTATCTTCATGTCAGCAGAAAGAGGCAGGATGGAGTCATTCTTCAGGAGAACCATCGATTCGCGGGCGATCTCAAGCGCAAGGGCTCTATGCTCGTCGGAGCAGAGCACAGACTCCGGGATGGAATCCCAGGGAGTCGGGACGCCGTCAAGTTCGCCGAGCATTATCCGGGCCGTGAGAAGTCGGGTAACCCTTTCGTTGATGAGTTCCTCATCTATCAGGCCGCGCTCTACGGCTTCGACAAGCCAACGAAGGACGCCACCGCACTCAAGGTCACATCCGGCCTTCACTGTAGCCGAGCTGGACTCAGCCTTATCAACCGTGAAATGATGGCCCCAGGGAGCATGGAAGTCGTCGACAGCACCGCAGTCGCTCAGAATGACACCCGTATAGCCCCACTCACCGCGGAGAATGGACTGGAGAAGGTATTCGTTGGCGCCGCAGGGCTTGCCCCTGAAGCTGTTGTAGGCGAACATCACCTCACGTACAAAACCGTCACAGACGAGGTCGCGGAAGGCGGGAAGGTAGGTCTCTCGAAGGTCCCTCTCGGAAACCTCGGCATTGTAACGGTGGCGCGAGGACTCCGGACCGGAGTGGACGGCAAAATGCTTTGCGCATGCATGGGTCTTCAGCATGGAGTCCTCATCAAGAGAGCCGCCCTTGAAGCTGTCGCCCTGGAGGCCGCGCACTACGGCAAGGCCCATGCGGCCGGTAAGATAGGGGTCCTCACCGTAAGTCTCCATGCCGCGGCCCCAGCGGGGATCGCGGAAGATGTTGATGTTAGGGGTCCAGAACGTAAGGCCGTCATACCACTCGCTCTTGCCTTTAGTCTGAAGAGCGATGCGGTGTTTGACTCTGGCCTCATCACTTACGGCAGTGAA
>JAKSJS010000128.1 GCA_024398155.1 Bacteroidales bacterium
AGCCATCATGAAGCGGTACACGATGTCGCTGTTCCATTTCCAGTCAGGGTAGCGTCCCTTGAGGAGCTCGACGGCCTCTTCGAGGTCGGTCATGCCGTTGAGGACGGAAACAGTACTCTGGAAGTCCTCGGCGTCGCCGGCGAAAAGCTTGTTGATGAAGAGGATGCGGTCGTTGAGGGCAATAGCGCTCCTGATGTCGGCAACCTCGGACGAGGGCATGTCGGTGCGCCAGGCCTCTTCAGTCAGCATCATGTCGACGATAGCCATCGGCTTCTCGGCCTGAGCTTCGAACTCGGCGGGAGCGACTGCGGGAGCAGGAGCAACGGGCTCTGCGACAGTCTGGGCTGCCGGGGCGGGTGCGGGAGCAGGTGCAACAGGAGCGGCGACGGGTTCAGCGACCGGTGCAGCGACGGGTTCAGCGACCGGTGCAGCGACGGGAGACGGCGCAGGCGCGACAGGCTCGGCGACGGGAGCCGGCGCGGGAGCCGCAGGCTCTTCCTCAACCTCCTTCGATGCCAGCTCGCGGGCAAGTCCCTCAAGGCGTGAAAGTTCCGCCTTGACGCCGGAAATCGCCTCGAATATTTCATCCAGAATTATCTTTTCTTCTTTTTTCATAAAGCTATTATTTGCTATCTTTGCAGCAAACGCAAGCACAAAAGTAAGGAAATGTTTTTAGAAAATTGCAAAAAAGCAGGCTCTATTGAGGTTATCTGCGGATCAATGTTCTCCGGAAAGACCGAAGAACTCATAAGAAGGATGAGAAGGGCTGTTTTCGCCAACCAGAAAGTCGCGATTTTCAAGCCCTGCATAGACGTCAGATACTCCGAGGACAAGGTCGTCTCCCATGACGCCCACAGCATAGCCTCCTTCCCCATCGACGACGCGTCGAAGATGCTTGCGATGTGTGACGGCGTTGAAGTCGTCGGCGTCGACGAGGCCCAGTTCTTCGGCGAAAACATCGTCGAAGTCGTCCAGACCCTCGCCAACAAAGGTGTCCGCGTGATAATTGCCGGCCTCGACACCGACTTCCTCGGCAAGCCTTTCGGCCCTATGCCGACCCTCATGGCGATAGCCGAAGACGTCCAGAAAGTCCACGCCATCTGCGTCCGCTGCGGCTCCCCCGCCCAGCACTCCCACCGCCTGAGCAAGAGCGCCGACCTCGTCGTCCTCGGCGAGAAGGACATCTACGAGCCTCTCTGCCGCCACTGCTACACCGCCTCCATAGCATAAGAAAAAAAATAAGTACATTTGCGGCGTAAAAGTGTATTCCAGACCACCACTTTCAAAAAACAGGAGCAATGAAACAGAAAGTTTCCGTCACATTCATGATGCTGTGCGTACTGATGACAGTATGCCTCATCTCATCCAACATCTTCACCACCAAGGTATTCACTCTCTGGGGGCTTGTCCTCACAGGTGACCTTCTGATCTTCCCCGTATCCTATATCATCAACGACTGCATCTCGGAGGTGTACGGCTACAGGCATGCCCGGCTCTCCATCTGGACCGCATTCCTCATGAATTTCTTCGTCGTTGCCGTGGCACAGGCTGTCGTGGCAATCCCCGGGGCTGATTTCTGGGACGGCGGAGAACATTTCAACTACATCTTCAGGACGGAGATCAAGGTTGCCGCAGCCTCACTCGCCGCATTCTTTGTCGGCTCCACCGTCAATGCCGCCGTCATGAGCTTGATGAAGAGAGCCTCAAATGGCCGCCATTTCTGGCTCAGGGCCATCATCTCCTCCCTCGCCGGGGACCTTGCCGACTCCCTGATCTTCATGCCGATAGTATTCTGGTCAGTCGGACTTGGGAAACTTCTTCTGATGATTGCATGCCAGATACTGGCCAAACTCGTGTACGAGGCCGTTCTACTGCCCCTGACGCAGTACGTCGTCAAAGTCCTCAAGGAGAAGGAAGCGACAGACGTCATCGACGGGAACATCTCCTACAATCCCTTCCACATTCTGGACATATAGACAAAATGACTCCCGGCATTTCTGCCCGGAGTCATTGGGGGCAGAAATGCCGGGAGTCGTTAGCGTAAGCGGCTGCTACAGAGCGGAGTACTCGCGGCCGTAGCGGAGCATCTGGTCCATGTAGCTTTCGGTGTAATCGACCTTGTAGTCCACAACAGCGCCAGCCTCGTCAAGGACGGGAATGATGTTGGGGTTGACAAAGCCGCCGTAAGGCTTGAGATTGAGGGCTGCATAGCGCTCGAGGACCTCCTTATGGAGTTCGGGATCGATATTGACGGCATACTTCTCGACGAGGGCCTTGCCGGCAGCGAAGTCGCCTTCGGACTTGATCCTCTGGATCTCGGCGAGCAGTTCGCCGAACATGACGCGGAGCTCCTCGTAGTCGTTCACTACGAAATAGGTCTTGCCGTCACGCACCTTCTTCTCGATGATGTCCTGGGGATAGCATCCGTTCTCGTCGCAGTAGTGGCCGCGGCCGAGGCCCTGCTCGTAGCACCACTCAGCGATAAGTTTCCTGTTCTGCATGTGGGCTTCGGTATTGGGACGGCCGAGCTCGACACGGCTGAACTGGACCATTATGCCGTTGCGGATATAGTTGGCATACTGGGCCTTGTAGGCCTCCATGTCGGGAAGGATGCCCAGCTCGACAAGCTTTTCGTCAGCACAGTAATAGAGGCCGAAGAGGTCGGCGCGGGTCTCCTCGAGGGTCGAGGAGTACTCGCCGAGGGCGTTCGGTGAAGTGCCGGGAAGGAGCTGGCCGGAGCCATGGCCGAGACATTCGTGGAGGTCGGTATGGACATTGTCGGTAATGTTGAGATATTTCTTCGCGAGGGCGATTTCGTCCTCGTCATAGGCGAACTCGGCAAGAGTGCTCTTGGGAGACTCGTTGGCCGCGGCGCTGTAGGCGCTCGTTATATTCTCGATCGTGACGCTCTTGGAGCCATGGTCACGGCGTATCCAGTCAGCGTTGGGGAGGTTGATGCCGATAGGGGTTGCGGGATAGCAGTCGCCGGCAAGAGTGACGGCGTTGATGACCTTTGCGGAAACGCCCTTGACGACGGCCTTCTTGAAGGCGGGGTCGACGGGAGAGTTGTCCTCGAACCACTGGGCATTGGCGCTGATGATTTCAGTGCGGGCCGATGCGGCCATGTCCTTGATGTTGACGAGGGACTCCCAAGTGCCCTTGCGGGCGAGAGGGTCGTTGTAGTCCTCGACGAAGCCGTTGACGAAGTCGACAGTTCCGAGGGTGTCGTTGAGCCATTCGATATTGTACTCGTCCCATGTGCGGAGATTGCCGGTACGGTAGTAGTCGACAAGAAGGGCGATGTACTTCTTCTGGGACTCGGTCTCAGCGTACTCGGCGGCCTTTTCGAGCTCGGCGGTGATATGGGCTATTGCTGCTCCGTAGAGGCCGTCCTCCTTCCATGCCTCCTCGCGGACGACCCCGTCCTCGCCCTTGACGACCTTGGTGTTGAGACCGTAGGAAACCGGGCAGGGATCGTTCTCGTCAGCAATCGAGGCGTAGTAGGCCTCGACTTCCTCGCGCGTCACGCCTTCATAATAGTTGACGGCGGACTCGGCGACGATATCGCCGTCAGCGTTGGTGGACTTCCTCTGGAGATAGAGTTCCTCGGAATAGATCACGTCGAGAAGCTCGTCGGCGTTCTCTACGCCCGTCTTTGCAAAGAGGGTGGCCATGAATTTCCTGGGGCAGGAGGGGAAGATCTTGTCCTCAGCATAGTGGTGGTGGATACCGTTGGAGAAGAACACTCTCTTGGCGTAGACCTCGAAAGCGTCCCAGTCGGAGCCGGAGTGGCGGCCGGAGTAGTTCTCAAGGACATTCTCAAGGGCCTTCCTTACGGGAAGGTTCCATTTGCAATTCTGGTCCCAGAGGATGTCGCGGCCCCATTTGGCGGCTTCGCAGAGATGGTAGACATACTCTTTCTGGCCAAGGCTGAGCTCGTCCCAGCCGGGTATCTGATACCTCATTATCTTGAGGTCCGCAAACTCGTCGATGAGATATTTGAATCCATCTTCACCGGCGTTTTTCTGTTGACAGGAGGAAGCGGCAACGAGAGCGCCTCCGAGAACGATAAGTTTCACGATGAGTTTCATAATGACTGTTAGAGATTGGGATGGCAAATTTAGCATTTATTCCTTTCCCTCGGAAGGCAGTTAAGAAAGAATTGGTATATTTGCACGATTATGAGAAGGATATTCACATACCTGCTGGCTGTTATCGTCATGCCGCTCCTCGCCGTCTCCTGCTATGATGACGACTTCGAACGCGACCTGCCGGTCCACTACTCCCAGTACAGCCACGTCAGGGCGGCGAGCCCCCAAACGCGCCGCGTCGTCCTTCTCTATTCGATAGGCTACAACACTATTTCCTCCTACCTCGCGGAAGACATAAAGGAGCTCGGCGAAAGCTACCTTCCCGGGCCCAGCCGCAACGATGACGTGCTGCTCGTCATGAGCTACCAGCCGGAGAAAAGCGGCAACTACACCACTCCGACGGAGCCCGTCCTCGTAAGGATGTTCAAGGACTACGACGGGACCGCAGTCCGCGACACTGTCCTCCGGTGGTCTGCCGGGACGATATGCTCCGACGGGGAATTCACCTCCGACCTTCTCGGATATATAAAGGAAGAGTACCCGGCCGCCGGATACGGCATGGTCTTCTCCTCCCATGCGACGGGATGGCTCCCCGAGTGCTATACCGTCTCGAGGTCCATGGGCCCGAGCCGCAGCATAGGCAACGAGAAGCATGGCAATACATACTATGAGATGGACCTCACTGAATTCGCCGCGGCCTTCCCGATGAAGTTCGACTACATCCTCTTCGACGCCTGCCTCATGGGCGGAGTCGAGGTCGCCTACGAACTGCGTGACGTCTGCGACAACATAGGCTTCTCCCAGACCGAGATACTTGCCGACGGGTTCAACTACAGGACCCTGACAGAGACCCTTATACCCCGCAGCAGGCCCGGCGACCCCGAGAAGGTATGCCGCGACTATTTCGCCCAGTACGAAAAGGGCGGCGGGACTAACGGCGCGACGATCTCCTATATCGACTGCACCAGACTCGAACCCCTTGCTGAAGTCTGTTCCCGCCTTTTCGACTCTGTCCGTCCCGCCCTCAATGTCCTTGACGGAGACCTCGTCCAGGGATTCTACCAGTACGGCTGGCAGTGGTTCTACGACCTTCGCGACATAGCCGTCAAGGCC
>JAKSJS010000129.1 GCA_024398155.1 Bacteroidales bacterium
GCTGGTAGACAGCGCTTGTAGGATCTCCGCAGAAGACGTTGACGAGGAGGCTGTTCGGCTCATATACGCCGTAGAGAGTCGTGAAGTCATAGCAGTGTTTCGTCGTCTCCTGAGGATAGGCGTCAGCGACGAGTTTCGCGATTTTGGGATCGTTGTTCCAGTACTCCTTGACCTTGTTCATGTCGTATGCGCGCATCTTGTAGTCGGCGTCATACCCGATTGACTTCATGCCCCACTCGATATTCTTGCCGCGGCAGATGAAGTAGTCGTAAGGCATAATGATTCCGTCATACGTGATCATGTAGCCGACATTCGGAAGGTGCTGGGAGGACGTGATCCACATCGAGCCGCTGAGGGCGGGAACGGTGATCTCGACCATCTTGTTGTGAGCGTACGAACGCCCGTAGGCTGTGAGGTCCATCCAGTTGTGGACGTGACGGTGGCCATCGACGATATAGACCTGCTCATAATCGCTGAGGAGAGAGAGGAAGTCGGCGCCATTGGGGATAAGCTGGTTGATCATCCATCCTCCGGTGGTCGAGTTCACTCCGAGATAATTGAACGGCGCGTGGCCACCGATGATGATAGGCGTATCTTTCGAAACGTGGCTGAGATCTTCCCTGAACCATTCTATCTGGTTCTCGGAGATATACTCCTTGGGATTACGGCCTGATGTCGTTCCGTCACTGTTCCTGTAGTAGATGCTGTTGATCATCATGTAGTGGACCTGACCGATATTGAAGGAATAGAACATAGGGCCGAGAGCCTCGCGGTATCTCTTGGCTCCGTCCATATGGTTTTTCTCCTTGAAATCGAAGTCGTGGTTGCCCATAGTGGGGAATATGGGGTGCTGGACGTTCGAGATAAGGCTTCTCCATGAGGCGAGATAGAAACTGTTGCTGTACCAGAACGAATCCCAGCTCAGGTCGCCGAGCGCGAGCTCGTAAAGCGGCATGCCGAACATCGTCGAGCAGTTGCCGACCTCCTTCATATAGGTCTGGGCGAGGATAGAAGTGTCGCCGACGCGGTTGGCCATATGCCAGTCGGCCGTAAGGGCGACGACGTGGCTGTCGTTGTCGGCGCGGTTCACACGGAATGCGAATTCCTCAAGATATTCGGGATTCGAGGAACCCATTGACTCCCAGAACATGGGGACGCCCTGGCGGAGCTGGTATTCATATCCGACGGGGTTTACGAAATAGACATATCCGTAAGTCTTCTCGGAGTAGAACTTGAACTCTCCGTTCGCGTCGGTATAGGCCCATACGACGCCGTCGGAAACTCCGACGCCTTCGAGGGGCTCTCCGGCGCAGGTCACCGTTCCGATGACGTTATACTTTTCGGGCTCTATGGGCTTTGAAATAATGAACATCGTCTTCCCGAGATACTGCTCGTCGTAATCGCGTGCGAGAGTAAGGTCATAGGGCTCGTTGTCGACGAAATCGCCCGTAATCTCGAACTCCGCGAAATCGCGTCCGCAGTCTGTAAGTTTTTTGCGGAACTGGTCCTTCTCGGTGTCGAAGATTATCTCGTCATCGATCATATAGCCCTCGCCGCCGATACGGACACGGTCGCCGACACTGACAACGAACGATTCGGGAACCGAAACGTTCTCGACCAGTGTCTCGTCCTCGGGCGTAGGCTGAGGTTCAGGCTGCTGAAGGCCGCATCCGGCCATCAGCAGCGCTAGAATGGGAATTAACATCACTTTTTTACCTGTCAATGTCATCATAACCGGGGTTTTGTGTAAGTGCTCCGCCTGTAGCCTGAATCTGTGAAAGAGGTATAGGCCAGAGATAGGCCGTCTCTTCGTTCCTAACGTAGTTCTCTGTAGCATACACGGTGAGATAGCCTGATTCCTTTGAGGTAAGAGTTATCTCCATACCGAGTTTCTTTATAGAAGTAGTCGGGATGTCCTTGCTGATTCCTTCGGGCTTTGCACCCTTGTAGAAGTAAGCGTCGGGAACGCCGTTCTTGTCGAAGTCGTATTCGCCGAGGGCGGGGAGGTAGATTCCTGTAAAGCCGCCGTTGGCTTTAGGGGTGAGCCATTTTCCTTCTTTCCAGCGGAGGAGATCCCACTGGCGGAAGCCCTCGATGAAGAGTTCGACGGTACGCTCGCGTCTTACTTCGAGGATAGCCGCGAGCTGGTCGCCACTTGCGTTGGGATAGTATTCAGCCATCAATGCGTCAGCGGTGGAGGGGAGAGTAAGGTCCGCAACTCCTGCGCGTTGGCGGATAAGGTTGATTGAATTGTTGATGTCTTCCTGGGTGAGTTCTCCAAGTTCTGCTTTTGCCTCGGCATAGTTGAGGAGAACCTCAGCATAGCGGATCAGAGGGTGATCGGTCTCGGACTTTGAACCCTGGTCATAGGGAGTCTGGTTGCAGATGTATTTGATGACTCTGTAACCGACGTCGGTACGCTCCCAAGGAAGTGACTGAGGCTCCGTTTCGCCCTCGGCGATGTAACCGGGTGCCTGGATAGTCTGGGCCATACGGGGATCGCGCCCCACGAACTGGTCGTAATATTCCATCGTTTCCCAATTCTGCCTGTCCTGGACAGGAGTGCCGTCAGCGAAGAGGTAGTGGTTGACGAAACGTCTGGTAGCGCTGACTCTTGCCGAATTGTTGTTGAACTGGAGGGAATGGGTGACCTTCAGGTCGGCGTTGCAGCGTGTGGAGAGTATCGTCTCGCTGGTTTCGGCGTTCTTGAGGGTGAAGTACTCGCGGTAGGGGACTGGAGTCTCTCCCTGGAGTTTCGCGGCATTCTTGTTGTAGAGGGAGAAACTATAGTTGTCCATAATCTCCTTTGCAGCGTCTGCTGCTTGATCGAGGAAATATTCGGCCGATACGGTAACGTCCTCGACAGTCTCGTCGGGTATCGAATGGTACTTTCTGAACGTTCCTTCGAAGAGTGCTACGCGTGACTTGAATGCAAGCGCAGCAGGACGGGAGACGTGGTATACAGGATCGGAAGACCACTTGTCCGGAAGCATCACTGCCGCAGAATCAAGGTCGTCAAGAACTTTCTTCATCACATAGCCGCGGGAATCGCGGGGTTTATTGAGTGAAGCCTTGTCGTCGGAGGCGATGACGTAATCATAGTATGGGACGTCACCGTACTGACGGACAAGATTGAAGTAGAAGTATGCGCGGAAGAAGTGAGCTACGCCGCGATATTTCGCGCGTACGGCTTCGTCAGTGCAGTTGGAATCGTGCTCGAACTGGTAGTTGATGAATCTCAGGTATGTGAAGGACCAACTCTGGGAAGAGGCCGTACTTTAGCAAGTTCGTCGGCCTCGGGGAAAAGGGCGTAGTAGCGGTTGGTCCAGAGCTCGAGTTCAGCTGCGGAGCTGAAAAAGGTCGCAGGGGCAAGATCGGTCTCGGGAGTGAGCGTAAGGGCGTCCTGGCAAGATACGGCAAATGCGCCGGCAAGAACTGATATCAATATAAATTTAATTCTCTTCATGGCTCTAGAACGTTAAATCGACACCGAAAGTGAAAGTCTTTGCATAAGGATACATACAGTCGTTTACAGCTCCTGTAGTCGCGACCTCAGGGTCGATGGAAGAACAATACTTCTTCATGGGAGACCAGTAGGCGAGGTTCTCACCGGAGAAGTAGAAGCGGCATTTCTCGATGGCTTTGGTATTCTTTATAGGAAGAGTGTAGCCGATCGTGACATTCTTTAGACGCAGGTAAGCGCAGTTCTGGAGATAGCGGTCGTTGGCCTTGTTGAAGGACGTATGAGCTATCTGGGAACGGCGGCGGGGGAAGTATGCGTTAGGATTGGCCTCGCTCCAGCATTTTTCTTCGAAGTCATTCGGGATGAAGGTGGGACGCTGGTTGCGGTAGGTTACCCAGAAGTAGTCGCAAGCCTCGTTAGGCATCCAGTCACACTTTCCGACTCCCTGGAAGAAGACGTTGACGTCGAAACCGAAGTAACTGAAGTCACCTCTCAACGAATAGAGGAAGCGGGGGAGGCTGTTACCGATGATGCGGCGGTCGCCGGGGTCATCTACAGTATTCGAACCGCTGTCGATAGTGTTGCTCCCGTCGAGGTCGAGGAATTTAGGGTCACCTGCCATAAGCTTGTTGTATGGCGCAACGCAGTTGTAGACACCTGCATTAACAGCGCGGTCATCTGTCCATTTTGCATATTCCGCTGCTTCTTCGTCGGAGGCGAAGAGGCCGCCGATCTTGTAACCCCAGATCTCACCGAGGGTCATGCCCTCATAATAGTCGGTAAGGAGTTTTGTGGGGTTGTTGTAACGGGTGATAGTAGTCTTGTAGTCACCGAGGCTTCCGGTAATGCCGTAGGTCATAGGGCGGCCGGCAACCTTGAGATTGTCTCTCCAGCCGATTGTAATCTCATAACCTTTCGTGCGGAGGTCAGCGGCATTCTCTTTAGGAGAGGTCGCGCCATATACGCTCGGAAGGGTTATGGACTTGGTGAGCATGTTCTTCGTGTCGCGGATATAGAGGTCGACGCCGACAGAGAGGCGGTCGCGGAGGAAACCGAGGTCAAGACCGAGGTTGTATGTTACGACCGTCTCCCAGGTAAGTCCGTCTGATACGGGGTCGGAAATCTGGGCGTACGAGGTCTTGTCCGTTCCGTTGAAGGTATAGGAAGACATCTGCTTGGTCGATATGGTATCGATATAATAGTAGTTGCTTACCTGCTGGTTTCCGAGAGTACCGTACGAAAGACGGAGTTTTGAGCGGTTCCACCATCCTTTAATGGGCTCCCAGAAAGCTTCCTCTGACATTCTCCATCCAGCTGAAACTGAAGGGAAGAAGCCCCAACGGCTTGAGGCGGGAAAGCGAGATGAGCCGTCGTAACGGCCGCTGACTTCGAGGAGGTATTTGCCGGCAAAGTCATAGTTGACGCGGCCGAAGAAACCGAGTGTCTGGTATGCGGAGTTCACTTCAGTGGCTGCAGTAATCTCGCCGTTTGCCATATTGATGTAGGCGAGACTGTTGCTGAGAGAGCCGCTCTGCATGAGCGTAATCTGGCTTGAGCGATAGTGGTCGTAGTTAGCACCGGCCGTAACTCCGATATGGTGTCTACCGAACTCTTGGTCCCAAGAAAGGTAGCCGTTGAGAACGTGGCCGTCCCTGAAGTAGCGGATCTCGCGGTAGTAGTCGTAGATTGCGCCGGAGGTATATCCGTTGCCGGCATACATGGTTTGGGCAACATTGTT
The DNA here is from genome assembly GCA_024398155.1 of Bacteroidales bacterium. Classification (GTDB taxonomy): domain Bacteria; phylum Bacteroidota; class Bacteroidia; order Bacteroidales; family UBA932; genus Cryptobacteroides. Next base: position 5,202 of record JAKSJS010000129.1, read on the forward strand.
A
>JAKSJS010000013.1 GCA_024398155.1 Bacteroidales bacterium
TTTTCCATAATTCAAAGTTTTTCTAATTGTGAAAGTTATGCGATTTCGCCTTCCTTGTCCTTCTTGTCTGCTGCGACTTTGATGACAAAGTTCTTTGCAGAGTAGAATGGAGTGAGGCTGATGTCGCAGGTAATGCGTTTTGTTACAGGATCCTGGACAGGCTCCTTGATCTCGTAGTTCTGGAAAAGGTTTCCATAGCCCTTGTACTCGTTGAGGAAGGCCTGGATCTTTGACTTGAGGTTCTTAGGAGAGTTGTATGGATCCCAGTTCTCGAGAGCGACTTCGTGGCCATAGTTCATAAGCACCTTCTTGACCCAGTCGAATACGCGTACGATAGGATACTCCTTCATAGCCTCGAGGTCGCCGTTGTAGAGAGTTGTGTTGTTGAATGCCATTACACGGCCTTCGGAATAGACCATAGGAATGACCTGGTTGTCCATAAGGGCGGCGATTTCCGATTTGAGGAGATCGAGCTTTACGCCCTTGACACCGTCGAGAGTACCGTATTTCTTTCCACCGGCACCCTGGGCCATATTGGCGCTCTCGTCATAGAGCTTTCCGCAGAGGGCTCCGGACGGAGCGATATAGAAAGCGGCGTTGTCCTTCTCGTCCTCAGAGAGTTTCTCGGACTCACGGCCTACGATCCAGTTGGCGGTCATAATGACGTTCATCAGTTCGGCATCGCTGTCCCTGTAACCGTCAGTATTGGCCTTGAGGTCGTCGAACGAATACTCGTCAGAGTGGTCGGTGATGAGCATTACTTTGTACTTGTAAGCAAGCTTGGCCCACTGGAGAAGGGTCGGCTTATCCTGGAAAACAGCGCCCGGGACGCATACAAGGCTGTAGCAGTCCTTGAGGCTGAGGCGATCGAAACCGTTGCGGAGGATACCCTCCACCTCGCCTGCGAAACCGGAATCAGCATCAGCTATGTCATCCTTGAATACGTTGATGACGCGGAGATTCTTGACCTTGTCCGTATTTGCGGTCTTGAAGAAAGCGTCGAGAGCGCGATATGACTGCTCAAGGTCTTTCGTTGCATAGAGGGCATCGGTAATACCCTTGGAAAGAACTTCGCGGTATTTCTCCTCTTTGTCCTTGCAGGCGTCCGCGAACTCCGTCGGAGTTGAATAGCCTTCACCAAGGATGTCGAGCCAGCCTTTGATGTCTTCCTTGAGAGCCTCTCGTTTGTCCTGGAACCTCTTGTCCGTAAGGAATACGGATTTTGCCGCTTTGTGGGCAGGGTTCATATTGTCAGCGTCCGGGAGGAAACCCCTGACGGCATTGAATCCGCCGAAATCCTTGAGAAGGTCTGCGGTGTTCTTGGAAGTACGGCCCTGAAGCTCGCTCTGGGCTTCCTGCTGTGCGGCCGTGCTTTTCTGCATCTGAGTGTCTGCCATAATATTGTCTTCGTTTATTATTTACCTGACTCGATTTCCTCAAGCATAGCTTCGAGGAGTTCTTTGAATTCGGCTTTCGCCTTTTCGTCCTTGAGGATCTCGCGGAGCTTGCGGCTCTGCTCGATGCTCTTGCGGATCTTGACGTTAGTGTCGATCTTCGACTTTACGCCGGAGAGGAATTCGCTGTTCTCTACGAGACGGCCTTTTCCGCCCTGGGCCTCAAAGTCGCGTATTTCACCGAATTTGAGAGTCTCGTTGACCGTCTCACCGTTCTCATCGGTGACGTCTACCTCAACCTTGGGTTTGAAGTGGGCGAAAGCATCGCTGATGGACTGGATATCCTCGACGAATTCGGGATTTCCGGGCTCAGCGTCTGAAGTGTACTGGTCGATCATCAGTGTCTTGTTGCAATCCACCGGAGAGACCTTGGCGTTGGACTCCTGGTCGGGAGTCATTGAAATGAAATTTTCTTTGATGGCCATAGTATTGAAAAATTAAAATATTGACTTATTTGTTCTTGACGGAGAATACCGGCTTTCCGTCCTCGAAGGAGAGGACTACGGTGTCGCCGGACTTGACTTCGCCGGAAATAATCATCTTGGAGAGAGGGTTACGGAGCTGTTTCCTGATTATGCCGAGGACAGGACGAGCGCCGTACTGGGGGTTGAAGCCCATCATGGCGACCTTCGTCTTCGTTTCCTCGTCCATCTCGAGCTTGATGTTCTGCTCGGCAAGAAGCTTCAGGAGGCCCTTGAGATGGATGTCGAAGATACGGGTCACGGTCTTCTCAGTGATCGGGGAGAAGGGAACGATTTCCGTAAGGCGGCCGAGGAACTCGGGACGGAAGTAGTTCTGCATGATGTCCATGAGGTCGTTGTTATCGGGAACGACGCCGCTCGTGAACTTGTCGACTATGAACTGGCTTCCGATGTTGGACGTGAAGAGGATAAGGGCATTGGAGAAGTCTCCGACCCTGCCGAGACGGTCGTGGAGCTTACCCTCGTCGAGTATCTGGAGGAAGAGGTCGAAGACCGATTTGTGGGCCTTCTCGATCTCGTCGAAGAGGACTACCGAATAGGGATGCTGGCGGATCTTGTTGACGAGAAGACCGCCCTCCTCGTAGCCGACATATCCCGGAGGCGCTCCGTAGAGCAGGGCTACGGAGTGCTCCTCCTTGAACTCGGACATATCGAAGCGGACGAGCGCGGACTCGTCGCCGAAAAGGAACTGGGCGAGAGCCTTGGAGAGCTCGGTCTTACCGGTACCCGTAGGGCCGAGGAAGAAGAAGGAGCCCATAGGCTGGCCCTTCTTGTTGAGACCGGAGCGGGATTCGAATACGGAGTCAAGGACCTTGCGGACGGCATGGTCCTGGCCGACGACCCTCTGTTTGAGGGTGTCCTCGGCATTCATGAGGCGGTCACGCTCGCTGGTCTGGACCTTTCCGAGAGGAATGCCGCTCTGTTTGGAGATTATCGTACATATATCATCGGCCGCAAGCACCATTTCACGGCCGTCGGTCGCGCTCTTGACGGAAACCATCGCACGGTCGAGAAGGTCGAAGGCCGAATCGGGAAGCGAGCGCTCGGTCATGTAGCGTTTCGCGAGCCTTATCGACTCGGGAAGGATCTCCTCAGGCACGCTCACGCCATGGAACTCCTCATACTTCGAGATCGATCCGCGGAGTATTTCGAGACACATCGCATCGTCGGGAGCCTCAACATTCAGGCGGTCGAGCTTGCTCACCATCTCCTTGTCGGTCTCGATGTTCTTTGTGAAGCCCTCTACGCTGGAGGTGGAGAGCAGTCTTACGGTACCTTTGGCGAGCGCCGCCTTGAGAAGGGCGGAAGCGCCATAAAGGGCACCCTGCTTATCGAAGAGCTTGTCGACGGACTCGATAAGGAGGATCGAGTTCTCAATCGCAGCAAGGTCATTCAGTACGCTCTTGAAACGGTCGTCAACCTCACCCTTGTACTGGGCGTCACCACCAAGGTCGGAGAGCTCGAGCTCGTAGACGAGGGCATCCTTGAGGAAGCCGGGGACTTCGCCGTCAGCTATTCTCTGGACGAAGGCATTGATGAGGGAGGTCTTGCCGACACCGGCATCTCCGGTCACTATCATGTTGGCCTTGTTCATACGGCCCATAACGCCGCATATCCTTTCGACTTCGGCGTCCATTCCGATGACCTTGTCAAGCCTGCCTTCACGGGCGAGGGCGACTTTCTCGGTGCAGTACTTGGAAAGTCCTCCAGTCCTGGAAGCGCCGTTTCCCTCGGAGGCAGCAGCGGAGACGCCGGCCTTCTCGAAACGGGAAGCTATATCCTCAGCCGAGAGGGGAAGGGTCTTGAGCTGGTCGAAGGTGAAACCGACTCCGGGAGTCACAAGGGCCGCAAGGACACATACGGGAGTACATTCGTCAAGTCCGAACTTGAGCTTGTACTCCTCTGCTTCCTCGAAAACGGCTACCGACTCGTCGGAAAGCTCCAGGCACCTTTTGGGACGGGCGGCACGGGGCATGAGCTGAATCTGTCTGTCGGCCCAGTCCTGGAGGTAGTAGTAATCCTTGTCGAGATCGGACTCGATGAAGGAGACAAGGCCGGCCTCCTTGTGGAGGACTGCCTTGAAAAGATGGGCCGGGTACACCGCATCGGACATGTGGTCCTCAGCGAAGGCTCCGGCAATCTTTTTAATCTTGTCTATCATAAAACCCGGTTTTATCGTGGTCGTTTTATTCACGCGCGCGTACGCAAAAAGCGCATATTAATCACGCAAATTTAATAAAACTAATTGATAAAGCCCGGGCTTTAGGGTATAAAATTTACAATTTTATCGGGGAATTGCGCAAATTTTCCCTTATTCCGACTGTTTTTCCTCCCATTCGAAGGAATAGAGCAAGGATTCTACCTGGCGTAAATAGTGACGTTTGTTGTACTTGGGGGCATAGACGAAGGCCTCGGCAACGATGATTTCACTGCCGTCGGGGCTATAGAACGAGTGGGACACGAAAGGGCCTCCCATAAAGTCCCCATAGACCTCCCAATAGCCGCGAGTCTCGGCAAAGTCGCGCCCTTTGTAGCGGGTGTAGGTAACCGAGGGGACAGCGAAATCACTGGTCGTCATATACGTTCCCTCGAACATTCCTGGAACGTTGGCCTTCAGGATTTCGTTCCTGTGATAGATGACATTGTCGACCATGAACTCCCCTTCTCCGCCGTCCGCGGGATAGCGGTACATGAGGATAGCCTGGTTGGTGTAGGTCGTCTCATAGGCGATCCAGGCAAAGTCCTCGTTTATCTTCCTGATCGAGTATCCTGAAGGAAAATACGGCGCTCCACCGAACACCTCCGCGACGGCATCGTGAAGTCCGACTTCCTGATAGCGTTTGGCGTTGGTAATGACGCGGTCGCGCTCGGCCTGCTCGATGAAGGTTATGATCTTCGGCATCTCCTCTTCAAGAAGTTCCATGGCAGCTTCTGTGGATATCGCGCTTACGTGGACGACGGCCTGGGGCTGCGCCCAGACGTCATGACGGTAGCTGACGCCCGGTTCAGTGACCGAAGCGTCGATATTGACAAGAAGAAGATTCCTGTGGACCTTGAAAAGCTGGGTGAACGCAGTCGGAATTACGTCGGCCAGGGTATACAGAGGCTCTCTCTGAGGCAGGAAAGGACAGTCCGAGGCCATGTTGTCCCTTATGAACTGGCCGACCTCGCCGTTCCACTCAGATTTGTCTATGACGACGATGACTTCCCCGGCCTTTCCGCTTACGCTCGGCAGGAGGGCTTTCTTCCTTTCTCCACAGGAAGTCAGCATGAGTGCAAAAATGGCAAAAACAGCAATTATTCTTTTCATAGCGGTCTAATTTACTTGATAAGTCTACCTATGTCGTTCCCGAATGCGAGTATCATGAGCGCAATCAGAAGTATCATTCCAACATATTGAGCGGCAAGCAGGAAACGGTCTCCCGGCTTGCGCCGGAAAACGATTTCATACAGAGTGAAGAGGATATGTCCGCCGTCGAGTCCGGGAATCGGGATGAGGTTCATGACTCCCAGCATTACCGACAAAAGTGCAAGTATATTGAGGAACTGGATCCAGTTCCAGCTGTCGGGGAATACCTGGCCTATACTGATGAAACTTCCGACCGATTTGTAGGCCTCGGTCGAAGGGGTGAAGACCAGCTTGAGGTCACGGATGTAGCCGCCTATCGTCGAGAAGGTCAGCTTCACTCCTGCGGGAATCGCCTCAAGGAAGCCGTATTCACGGCTCTTGACCAGATCGTAAGGGAAACGGGTATAGACACCTATTAGGCCCAGGGAATCGACAGCAAGGGCCATGTCCAGGAGGGATGTATCCCTTTCTACGACAACGTCCACATCCGACGAGGCGAAGGACCTCAGGATTTCCCTCGAGTCCTGGACGTATCCGACCGGCTCGCCGCCGACCGAGAGTATGCGGTCGCCGGGGCGGAGGTCTGACTGATAGTTGGGCGACGTAGGAGGGATGGAATCTATGACAAAGGGGATCGCGAGGGCGAACATGCCGGGAGATTCGAGCACCTCCCCTATCCTTGAATGGTCGATGTAGATGTCGAGAGTGTCGCCGTCCCTGAGAACGACAGCCTTCGATACGTCACGGCGGGCAAGGTCCGCCTGGAGCATCGAGAAATTGTCGGGACAGTAGTCGTCGAAACTTATTATGTGGTCCCCGGAGCGGAAGCCCATGTCCTTAGAAAGCTCGTTGACATATATCTCAGCGCCGTCGTTTGAGACATAGCTCTCCCCCTCGGCGGCAAGCATGCCGATGTATATGAATATCGCAAGAAGGAAGTTCATGAGGACGCCTCCGAACATTATCAGAAGGCGCTGCCAGGCCGGTTTCGTGCGGAATTCCCAGGGTTGGGGATCGCGCTTCATCTGCTCTGTATCCAGCGACTCGTCTATCATTCCGCTTATCTTGCAGTAGCCGCCGAGCGGCAGCCAGCCTATTCCGTAATCGGTCTCCGAATCCGCCAGCTTGGGGAAGAGACGGCGTACAAGGCGGCTGTTCTTCGTGCTGAAGATGCGTTTCGAGCCGACATCGAAGAACAGATAGAATTTCTCGACCCTTACCCCGAAGATCTTCGAGAAGATGAAGTGTCCGAACTCATGGATAAGAATAAGGACGGAGAGGGCAAGGATTACCTGGAATATTTTGAGGAGAACCGTCATTTAAAGCTTTTCTATTATGCGTTCGGCGTAGCTGTAGGCCGCTTCGTTTGTCGCATATATGTCGTCAAGGGTCGGATCTGCAACAAATTCCGCGCCCTCCATTGTCCTGCGGACGACCTCGGCGATACCGTAGAAGCCGAGTTCTCCGCGAAGGAAAGCGGCGACCGCCGCCTCGTTGGCGGCATTCATCGCGCAGGCGGCATTTCCTCCTTTCTCAAGAGCTTTGAACGCGAGGGAAAGGGACGGGAAACGCTTGAAGTCCGGCGCATAGAAACTGAGCGAGCCAATAGCCGCGAAATCGAGTTTCTTATTATTGAGGCTCAGGCGGGCAGGATAGCCGAGGGCATACTGGATGGGTTCACGCATGTCCGGATGGCCCATCTGGGCTATCACCGCACCGTCAGCGAACTCCACCATGGAGTGGATCACCGATTCGGGATGGACAACTACGTTTATCCTGTCGGGCTCCACGCCGAAAAGCCATTTTGCCTCTATCACCTCGAGACCTTTGTTCATCATCGTTGCGGAGTCTATCGTTATCTTGGCGCCCATGCTCCAGTTGGGGTGCTTGAGGGCGTCATCGCGGGTCGCCGCGGCTATCGCCTCGGCCGACCAGGTGCGGAAAGGCCCGCCCGACGCGGTAAGATGGATCTTCTCGATGGGATTGCCGCCGGCGCCCTGGAGGCACTGGAAGATTGCGCTGTGCTCGCTGTCGACGGGAAGGATCGGAACTTTGTATTCCTCGGCAAGGCGCATGACTATCGCGCCGGCCGCCACGAGGGTCTCCTTGTGGGCAAGGGCTATCGCCTTTCCGGCCTTTATCGCGGCGACGGTCGAGCGGAGCCCGCTGAAGCCGACCATAGCCGTGAGGACCATGTCGACATTGTCGCCTGCGACCAGTTCACATACCGAATCCATTCCGGTAAAAACCTTTATGTAGTGGGGGTCGAGGGCAGCAAAGACCTTGTCATAATGGGCGTCGTTGCATATTACAACGGCATTCGCGTCGAACTCCACAGCCTGCTCTATAAGGAGGTCTGCAGAATTGTTGGCGACGAGCAGTTCGACCTCGAAAAGGTCTTTGTGCTGACGGATGACGTCAAGGGCCTGACGGCCGATGGAGCCCGTCGAGCCTAGTATCGCTATCTTCCTTTTCATCGGCTAGAATTTTATGTAGAGGGCAGGGTCGACAGCCTCACCCTGATACCACAGTTCGAGGTGGAGGTGGTCGGTTGTCTCGGAGCCGACAAGGGCGATGGCCGATCCTGCAGAGACGCGGTCCCCCACTTTCTTCAGGAGCTTCTGGTTGTGTTTGTAGACTGAGATGATGTTATTCTCGTGCTGGACTACTATCACGTTTCCGTAGTAATCGTCCCAGTATGTCGCTATTACAGTTCCGTCAAGCACGGACGAAACGACCGAATTGGCCTTGGCCGAGATATCGACCGAAGGATGGACGATCATGTCGAAAGGCTTGGTAATGACGCCTTTCAGGGGAGTATAGAAATGCATGCCCTCGATGACTCCGGGGCCTGTTTTCCTTCTCGAGAGCTCGAACTGCTCCTCCTCGGTGATGTTCTGGCGGAGAAGGGAGTCGCGGCTTCTGAGGAGGGCCATCTTCTCCTCGGCGAGTCGCCCGCTGCGGGCGACGACACTGTCGGGAGAGGACGGACGGGCGCCGGACATCACAGCCCTCAGGTTCTCGCTGTAGAGCTCCCAGCGGGCGACGACCGTCTCGAGCGAGTCAATCTTTATCGCATTGTTCACGTACTCGCGGCGTGTGCCGGGGTCGGGATAACCGGGGATGAAGGTCCTTATCGGAGTGAAGGCGACAAGACAGAACACGGCGGCGAGAGACACCACGACGAGCGTTATGAGGAGAGTCGTCAGCCCCGCGTTGGAGAAGCCGAAACTCCATAGAGTCTTGTGAGTTACGTCATCCGTCATCGACAGGCGGCGGCGCTTAACTTTATTTTGTCTTGACATTGTAATTTTGTAACTTTGTGGTTTGTATGGACAGGATTGTCGGCATAGATTACGGTCGTAAGCGAATCGGCCTTGCGGTGAGCGACCCCCTCGGGATTTTCGCCTCGCCGCTGGAGACTGTCCAATCTGCAAAGATAATAGATTATCTTAAAAAGTACGCCTTAAATGAAACCATTGTCCGCTTTGTGATAGGCTGGCCGGTCAATATGAACGGCAAGCCCTCCGAGGCCCAGAAGGACGTCGAGGCCTTCCTCCCCGTCCTGAAGAAGAACTTCCCCGACGTCCCCGTGGAGCTGGAGGACGAGAGGTTCACCTCAGTTCTGGCCCACCGCGCGATGATAGACGGCGGCATGAAATACTCCGACCGGCGCGACAAGGCCTCCGTCGACAGGATTAGCGCCGCCATTATCCTCCAAAGCTGGATGGACAAGAAAAAATAACCTTGCAATGATACTTCCTATCTACCTTTACGGCCAGCCCGTGCTCCGCAAGGAGGCCGAGGCCGCCGACACTGAAAACAAAGAAGAACTCAAGGAGCTTGTCTCCAACATGTGGGAGACCCTCGCGAAAGCCGACGGATGCGGCCTCGCCGCCCCCCAGGTCGGCAAAAGCCTCCGGGTCTTCATAGTCGACGGAACGGTTGTTGCTGACGTTTACGACTACCTCAAGGACTTCAAAAGGACAATGATCAACCCCGAAATCCTCGAGGAGAGCGAAGAGAAATCGACCTATTCGGAAGGCTGCCTGAGCGTTCCCGGCATCTATGCCGACGTCCAGCGCCCCAAGAAGATAACGGTCCGCTACCTCGATGAGAACTTCGAGGAGAAGACCGAGGAGCTCGACAACTTCGCCGCCCGTATCGTCCAGCACGAATACGAACACCTTACCGGCCATCTCTTCGTCGACGACATAGCCCCGATCCGCAAGAAGATGATAACCGGCAAGCTCCAGAACATCACCAAAGGCAAGACCGCCACACGCTATAAAACAAAATGAGTTGACCCCGGCCTTATTCTGGCACCGCCCAATTCAAGTAATTGTCGTCAAGGGACGCGGCGATCTTTCCATATTACATTTGGATCTGTATCGTCTGAGGAATAGTGGCCACAGAAATACATATGATACCTCTCGTCAGTAACAATATCAATCAAACAGACCCAATTTTCTTCACATGTAATTGATGTCGCGTTTTTTCTTATTGACAGGGTGTCTCCCGTTGCTCGGTATAGACTATCCGGGAAATCCTTGGATAGGTAAAACTCTGTATTCCCAATTACTGTATGATAATATAGTCTTTCGGGCAATATGGCAGTATTATGATGGTTATTTACCATAAGAGTGAACCTCCTATCCGTATTCTCTTCATTAAAAATAGATATGGTATTGGTATGCATAAATGAGTCGGGGAATACAGATATCGCATATTCTATTACGTTTACAATGTGTGTATCCACAATGCTGACGTCAACAGAGCGAATCGTTTCGGAGTCTCTCCAGGAGCATGCATATCCACCAAAAAGAATGGCAAGTAATGTCATTATCAATTGTTTATTCCCCATAACGTCCATTGACTAATATCTTGATATAAGAATCAGGTTCATAATATATCCACTGACACAAGACGCCTCCGCCATAGGGAATTCGTTCCCGTATATTAACATAAGAAGCCTTCCCCGTCAATGTGAATAGATCCAACGAGATAGGATCATCAATCAAATGGTATCGGAGTCCGGCAATGTCTGTATAGTATTTATATTTGCTTAGGTCGTCACTAACAAAGTGATCAATGAAAATCAAATAAGACTCGGGGAAATTTGATTTTTTGATCCTCAATACATGAAGATCATGTGATATTAATGAAGAGTCTTTAGTCAATTTTTCAAGCGTTTTCAAAAGGCAGGTATCTTTACAAACGACCTCGCTGCAATAAAATTTTTGACTATATCTTTGACAATATGACTGCAGACTGAATAACGCCATAAAAAAAATAATTACAACTATTCTTTTAATCATCATATACATACGTCGCTTTTAGTGTATTTAAGTCTGTGAATTCATCATATTCAGTGTACTGTCCATCAATTGGAGTGAATATACTAAAAACTATATTCTCTCCTTGCACATGAGATCTAATATATCTGGCAAGATATGTATCTCCATCCTCAGTGTCATTGGAAATGCCAGAAGGTTGATTATCATTATTGGGATGAGAATGGTCAAATCTCCTTGCTGTATATCCAAACCTCAACTGCCAATTCACCAAATTCATTATCCCCTTGTCATAGGTTTTGTCGTGAGAAGAAGTAATAAAGTTGAGGCCAGATTCACCTTCATTTCCAAGCATAACATGGCTCCACTCCACATCCGAATTGGTGGCTAAAAATTCGAAAATTTGTCTTCCCTGATCATCGCCTCTTATTTGGAATAAATCGTAACACCCCTCGACATTTCTAGCGGCCTCAACTGTCCCATATTTGAAAGAAATAGCAGAATTGTTTTCGGCGACAAATTCATCCTTGCTCGTATCACTTTGTCTCATAGTGATTTTGCCACTACTATCGAAATACCAAATATCATTGCCGTCTTTGTCCACAAAGATAATAGGGCTACTATAGCAATATCCATACGAAGAGATTCCAAAATACTTCTCCGCCATCGGGTCAACCTGGACAAAGCGGCCTGTTACTGGAGAGTACAGCCTCGCCTCGAAGTCGTAGAGATTGAGTGACGCTTCGCACATGAGCTCCTTTCCGCCGAAGCGCCAGGACTGGTCGGTACGGGGTTCTATATCCTCAAGTTCAAGATGCGGGAATGGATCCGGTCTCAGTGGCGGGATTGCGATTAAGGTATCAACTTCTTCATGTCCCGGACGGATTATGGTCCCTGGGGCAGAACCAGGGTCAGGATCAATCTCGAAATCAGGATCATCTATGCTGACAGGGGGATTCCCTGGCTGAGCGATACTGCTTTGAGCATTTGTCGCGTAACTCATGCCGAACGGGTAGTAGTGGTTCGTCTGAAGGACAATGCCTTCCTCGGTTGCCACAACACGGTTGTTGCCAAGATGGTCCTTCAGGTAGAACACATAGGGCTCGTCAGTAGCCTGATAGTCTATGTAACCGCCATCGAAGAGAATGTATGAAAGTTTCCCATTCCTCCATACTTGATTGCCCCTGTATTCAGTTATGACTGTGTCCCGGACTGTCGTTGTCGACATCTTTGCCTTCGAACCGGAAGCGAGATAGGAATAATCCACGCGAACACTATCCGCGATAATGACCGCAGGGTGATTGGTAATATCGTATGATATTGATGATATACCGCTGTTCAGATCGGATATCGTATTGCCATTGGCGTCATAATCATACTCAGCCGGCAAATGAACGTTGTCAACGAACTCCATCGATACGGAATGATTGTTCGGAGCCGCATCTTCCACGGTCACCAGGCGGTTACCGCAATATGTCAGTGACAGATCATCAAGAAGGCTAGAGACACTGCCGTCCATATAGTGTCGCGAAAGGGAAACAATGTTGCCCTGAAGATCATAAGCGTAAGAAGCGCTGTAGTTATCATTACACAAGATAGTGTTACCGTAACTTGCGTCACTCAGTCTTCCGACGCTATCATATGAGAAGTCATACGACCTTGTCCAGCGGTCTTCCCCAGACTTCCACTCCATCGACGAGATGGAGCCGTTGTATCTAGGTGGGGACTGCTGTGATGAACGTGCATCATTATAATGGAGCCTTTCGGTAAACAGATCGGAAGATAAGGAAGTCAATTGCGAGCGGACATTATAACTGCGCTGCTCGGTAAGGGACTGGCAGGATCCGTGCGAAGTCGAGTCAAGGCGCCCGACCTTGTCATAACTGTTGGACTGAAGTAGCACCGACGGCGAGCCATTCAACGAATGCGATACGGTGAGCAGGCGTTCCTGACTATCATATGTATAGGTCAAATCCTCTGTTATGGGGACAGCACCATCATGATGGACATAGCTGATATGCCGTTCAAGAGGGCTTCCCATGAAGTCATAGGCAACCTCTTCTATACCCGACCCTCCTTGCGGCCATGATGTATCGCTGCGGACTATGCGTCCGCGACTGTCATATCTCAGGCTTGTCCAAACCCCGCTGCCAGATACGGAGCCACTTTCGAGCAAAGCGCACCAACGGCCGGTCAGTTGTCCCGTCGGGCAATCATTGACATCGGCGCTTGATGGATCAGCCGAAGACAACCCCGTTTCGAAATCTGTCGTAAAACTGTAGTCATCATAATAATTGAGTTCCAGAACTTGAGGATTTTCCAGAGTTTCCTCTCCTTCTGTGAAGACATACCCTCCATATATCCCCGAGGCTCCGGCGTATTCCACAGTTGGGACAGACTCGCAGGTCGCCTTCGATGCGAGCAATGTGTCACATATCAACTTGACGCACTCGCGGCCATGAACATCGTAGAGATGACAAAGGGCTTTCCCGTCCTGTCGCATGCAGCCATCCTGCTCATAAAGCAGACGGTCTGCGCCATCGTATACCATACGTTTCCACTGAACTCCGGGGATTTTCTTCATAGACTGGCGTCCCCTGTAGTCATAAACATACAGGTACGCATACTTATCCACTTCGATTTGTGGGACTGGGGCGCTCGAGAGCATCGCAGAGAGCGCCGGCGGCACTACTGCAATCAGGCGGTCCATGCCGTCATATACATAGTATGTATCCAAAAGCGTGACAGACGAATCTACCGTTCCGGAGGTCAGCAACTGTCTCGTAAGAAGGTTCCGGCCCAGCCGGTCGGTGAACTCGTATGAGACTTGTCCATCCTCGTCTTCAGTACGGACGACAGAAAGATTTCCCGGCGCGACAGGCCCTTGAGGAGCTGAAATGTATGCAGTTCCGTCGTTAGTGATGGAAGCGGAAACATCAAGGCATATCAGTTCGGGATCGTCTATGCTGTTGGTCAGATACGAGGTGGTGACGGACTTCCCGTTTGTCTGCCAGTCTTCTCCTGGGCCGTAGTTCTCTATGACCCTGTTCAAAGGAGACTGTTCATATACCGTATACGAATAAGGAGCCTGGTCACCGTCATAGGTTGCGATGGCCGCCACTTTAAGGTCATCCGCATCCGCGTGGTACAAATTACTATTGACGGCACTTGGAAGCCATGTATGAGTTTTTCTTCCCCAGGCGTCGTACTCATGCAGTATCGCAAGGCTTTTGTTGCTAAGGCTGCCGTGGAGCAGATGATCGGCGTAGTCCCGTCCGAAATCGTCCTTGTAGGATCTTGTTACAATCATCCCGTTCGTCCCACCATCTCTGCTCACGGACTCGGTCACGCTGTTCCAACTCGTGACATGTTTCGTGATGAGGGGCAGGCATTCAAGTGTGAAAGTCACGCAAGAACATGCATATAAAGAAGCTGAAAACGGCTGGGCATCATTTTGGGTGAGGCCTTGAAGCGTAATTAGCTCATACGATGGCAAATCATCATCTTCTTCGTCGTCATCTCCACCGTCCCCTATAGGGTATATGGCTGAATTCAAAGATATTCCCTTGAATTCAAGCATATACCTATCGGGCGGAAGAACCATGATAAGGCTGTCCATTCCCTCCGGCAGGCTACAGCTCATGTCGCTCATATCCACCTTGAACGGCAGCGCGCTCAGCATGACGCGAGTGTCGTCATTTCCTTGCCACAGTCTCGCCAGGACATTCCAGGTCCCTGACGGCTCGGGCTCGCCTATATCACGATAATACTCTAAACCCGTAATACGGACATTGACGGTCAATGTATCTGTGTTCTCGAACTCCGCACAGTATTGGTACACATCATTGGCCCCATGGGCATGCCAGGTCAAAGACACAGAAGACGCATAACCCTTTTTCAGTTCCACTCTTGACGGGAAAGGATTCGGCAATGGCTCCTGGGCCGACACATTGATACTGAAAAGGGACATCGCACAAGCCAGCAGCACGCAACTGATGCATGCAGCAATGTATCTCTCTTTGCGCATAAGGTTATACATATTCCTATTCCTCCGTATCGATTGTTATGTGACCAGGTATCAGCGTGTCTCCGTTATGAGCACCATTGTAAAGATGATAGTCATATTTTTTGACAACCTTTTTGATTGGATCCCCGTCATTGCAGGAAACCATATAGTAGACTTCCTTGAGCCTGTCAAGGGAATCATAATCATAGTACAATGAGACTCCATCAGGACGGGTCTCCTGTTTCAGCTGCAGTTTCCCGTTATATGAGTAGCATGTCGCCATCGCCCCCTCAGGAGCCCACGGCACATCATCCAATGGAATATCTGGATAATATACGTCAAAATTATCACCCAACGTTTGAAGGGGAACGGGCGACAGGGAAACATACTCCTCCATTGTCATGCCGTCAATGCGCATGGACAGAGTCTGCCCGGCATTGCCCCAGAACAGGATAGTAGGACGGCCGTTTTCAACAATTTCTGTCGGGTTCCCCCATTCATCCACGGAGATTACCTCATATACTGTCCAGGGGGTTACATGTTCAGAAGAAGATAATTGTATCCGGTCAGTATAAGGCATAGCTGAACCGTCGGAGTCAGCGTTGGAGAAATGCTGGAAGACGGTTTTTGAGATTCCATCCAAGCTCGTGCACGTGCTTGCGACGCGATTGATTATGTGCGCAGATGTCATCCACGAATATTCTGGGTAGTCTGTCGAATAAGTCATGGTTTCCACCTTTACCCTGTCGTCAGAAAGATAGTTTCTCTTTTCATCCGGGAGTAAGAAGGAATTGTATCCGGTCTCTTCCCTTGACAATAACGGCGACTCTCCATCATATTGGACAGTTTCCGTCATGACCGGGAGATATGCGCCTGTCATGGTCCTTGTCAGCCAGCCGACGTAGGTGGAGATATATCGTTCTGGATCCGCACAGAAAACGACGTACCGCTGGACTGCTGTCATCAAAGAGTCCTCATTCACTCGGGCATAGTGGATATTCTCGCGCCGTAGATGGCGCCCTTCCGAAGAATAATAATCCTTGCGAAGAAGACGTCCCCGTTCCAGAGACAGACTCGTATAGGGACATCCAAGTACATTGTTCGAGATGTTATAACTGTGCGAAGCGGGCCTGTCATCATGGTTGTTGCCGAATATGTCATCACCATAGTTACTGAAATAGTGCTTTACATACCCGTTCGAGTGCCCGTCAGCGTCCATGGCTTCTTCAATGACGCACGAATAGCCTACCGACGGCGAATTCATCTTGGTGACGGACGGGGGAAATCCACTCTCGCTGGACAATGCCTAGCCCAACATATAATATCCACTTCCCGGTTGGGAGGAATTTGCATCATGAAATTGAGCGTCATAATGGATTCGGTCGGGATAATCCGGGCTGGATATGCCGGATGAGATATGTGATCCAAGTGAATCCGTATAATGATACCTGATCATACCGGCCAGATGGTCAAGACGGTCATAATTGCTGATAGAAGCAATGCGCAGTCCTCCGACCAATCCACCGCGAAGGGTTGGAGAACTGCCGGGAAGTGGAATGCTTTTGCTGCAACTGTGGCCTTCATATTCGAAAACACTCCTGCCTCCGGTCGGGTAAACGACCTCTCGTAGGGTTTCTGACATTGATGCGATGCAATTGACCGGGGAATTCCCGGGACCAGGCCAGGAATCGGCCGGACTCCACGTCATGCCGTCGTAATATCCCCATCTGTCAGTACGGGGGAACACGGTATTCCGAGGCAGCTTACCCTCATTGTAAACAAATGAGTATTCCGGCATGTCTTCATCAGACGTACTCTCGGGAATACTGTATACCGGTATCATCAGACCCCCTCCGCTCAAGTATTCCGGATCAACAGGGCTGATGCCTTCACGCCATGCAATCCGGTCAACCTTCCTGCGATTCTGATATGCATACGAGAAGAAAATACTTCTGTCCTGATTGCCACGCAAGCAATCTATGCTGATTCTGTAAAGGAAATAACTTCGCAGATGGTCGGCAATACCTTGCCGCATCTCTGCCGGAGAATTCCCGCTTACGTCAGGGAATAGTGCGCGGAACTGATACGCAGGATCCTCCGACGTAGGGATATAGCAGTCCGTACGGTATAATCCGTCGGTGCCTGATTGATCCCAGTACAAAGCCTCCCCGCATTCATTGGCAAGAATATCCCCATAATGGATGTCATTATGGTATTCAAATGAGATTCGCTCGTTCGGGGTTATTATGGTACTTAGATTAACACAGTATTGAAGAAAACCGGTAAACGCTTTGCGGCCTATATTATTTGAATGAAGGTAACTCGGATTCAAGGAAAAACCCTCCGGTGCCGACAGACTTGTTGAACCGGGGATATATCTCAAATCGGCCAGAATGGACTCCTCGCTGATTGAACTGAGATAGTTATAACTCACCGTATATCCTTCGGGGGTGACGATCCTCTTAAGATGCCATGAGGTCGCGACAAGTTCTCCGTAGTTCCTGTTATAGTATGGTATGCTGAAATCCGTAGCATTCACGCCACCGAATGTATATCTGACACCATCAGGGGTTATTAATGTAAACTCAATGAAGAAACAGTTTTGCTCATCACGGCCTCTCCATGTACTGATCCGGGGAATTCTGTTTTGGAGACTTTGACAATTAGCGAAACCAGTCGACGGGTCAAACTCCACCTTGATGTCCTGATCGCTGACTACCGTCCACCCGCCGTCTTCATTCAAATAGAAATTTCCACTGTAACCCAGGAAATTAAACGAGAACTCATCTGCCGCAAGTTCGAACCAGCTGTCGTCTCCTTCGTATTTCCCGGCGGACTTCTCACGAGTCAGTGAGTCAAACACGGCAGGGACTTCAACGATTTCCTGCATTGCCCCTGTGTGCCAGTAGTACCCGTTGCCAATGGTGGCATTCTCTGAGCGTCTTTCGTCACATATTCCTCGTACCGATCTGGAAATCACACCATCCGCAACAAGGGACCAGCCCAAGCCCAAGCAACCGGCCGTGTCGTTGGGGCGGACGCTTGCAAGGTGATAATCAGCAGTAATCGGAATACTGTAGTTGCCGAACTTTATCTCGTATAGCGGTATTGAAATATTTGGGATGCCGGTAAAATAGCTCACCGGGACAGCGCCGAATTCCCCAAGCCCGGAAGCCTCCGGGCTGGTAACGCTATAGACGGGAGTTACCTGAGCCAAAGAATGGAAATGAAGGCAGGATAGCAACAGAAGTATCCCTGACGCAATTATTGCCCGAGGTTTCATAGCTGGTGTCTGATTTTTCTGCTAATATAAGACTTTTTTTCTCCCAATCTGCCACGAAAATCGCAAAAACGTGGCAGAGTTCGTATCTCCGGCAGGAGAGGGCTGGTCCGGGCCGCGAAAAGATGGGTTGAAAACAGGGATAATCCCAAAATTATTCCTACCTTAGCCGATAGAAACAGCAGGCCGGTTTTTCCTTAAAGACTGTAGGCCTTTGAGAGATATCGACTTTCAAAAATAAACAGCAATGGGTGCTTTCCACGCATACGACATAAGAGGAATCTACAACAAGGATTTCGACAAGGATACCGCCTATAAGGTCGGTTACTTCATCCCCGAGCTTCTCGGAGCGGACAAGGTCCTCGTAGGACGCGACTGCCGCACCTCCGGCGGGGAGATCCACGACAGCCTCGTCGAGGGACTGACGGACGCCGGAGCCGACGTCTACGACCTCGGTCTCTCCTCGACTCCCCTCGTCTATTTCGGGACCGCGAACTACGGCTTCAAGGCCTCCGTCCAGATCACCGCAAGCCACAATCCCGCCGAATACAACGGCATGAAGGTCTCCCGTGAACTTGCTCTTCCCGTCGGCCTCGACACAGGTCTCGGCCAGATAAAGGAATGGATCGAGGAAGGCCGCCCGACCCCCAAGGCCGCACGCAAGGGCGAGGTCCATCCCTTCGACCCGAAGCCTGACTACCTGAAGTTCCTCTCCGGTTTCAAGGGCGACTACTCGGACCTCAGGATCGCATTCGACCTCTCGAACGGAATGGCGTGCCTCTTCGCGAAGGAAATCTTCGGAGAAGGCCCCGCCTACATCTTCGACGAGATAGACGGACGCTTCCCCAACCATGAGCCCAACCCCCTTATCCCCAAGAACGTGGAGCCCCTGAGGGAACTCGTCAGGAAGACCACCGCCGATGTAGGCGTAATCTATGACGGCGACGCCGACCGCGTCATGTTCGTCGACGACAAGGCGCGCTTTGTCGCCCCCGACCTCGTGATCGCCCTCATGAGCCGATACTTCATTGGCGAAAGAGGAGCAAAGAATCCCCGCGTTCTCCAGGAAATCAGGAGTTCCAAGGCTGTGGCCGAGTATCTCGCGCCCCTCGGCTGCGACGTCCGTACGTGGAAGGTAGGAAGGGCCTTCGCAGCCCCCAAGCTCCGCGAGATCGACGGACTCTGGGGCGGCGAGCTGGCCGGCCACTACTACTTCAAGGACTTCTTCTACTCCGACAGCGGCATGCTCGCCTCGATAATCGTCCTCCGCATAGTCGCCGCCCTCAAGAAGGAAGGCCTTACCCTCTCCGCCGCGATCGATGAGATCGCCGGCTACGAGAACAGCGGCGAGATAAACTTCAGGATAGACGACAAGAAAGGCGCGATGGATACCGTCCGTGATTACTTCCTCGCCCGCGAGAAAGCCTCTGCCGTAATGGATTTCGACGGCTACCGCTGCGAATTCGACAAGTGGTGGTTCAACATCCGCCCTTCCAACACCGAACCTTTCCTCCGCTTCATCTGCGAGGCCACCTCGCGTGAGCTCCTTGAGGAAAAGGTCGCTACAGTCAAACACATATTGATCGACGAACTCGGCGCAACGCTGTAGTTCCCCATAGTTAATGAAGATGAAAAAGATTCTTTCACTAGCCTTACTCCTTTCTGTCCTTGCCCCCTTTGCGGGCGCCCAGACCCAGAAAAGAAGCGAGGAATACAAACTCAGGATCGCCGAATGCGAGAAGATGATCCCCCGTCTTGCGACCCAGCCGATGAAGTCCTGCAAGACCTCGGACGCCTCCCCGATGGACACGATCGACACGCCCAACGAGAACATCAAGGTCGTCCTGTATGCCGACAACACGTGGAAGTATGTCAAACTCCGCGAGTTCCGCTCCAATGATGACATATTCACCAAGAATTGGGAGACTACCCTCTCCGACCCTTACGGCATAGAATACAAGAACATGCCCGAGAGCTGGACGATATGGCTTGTTGACAGTCTCGGCCAGTATCATGTCCCCTTCCAGGGCACCATCCATCCCCGTGGCAAGTTCGGCCCCCGCAGGGGACGCCGCCACCAGGGCGTCGACCTTCCCCTCAAGACCGGGGACAAGATTTATGCGACATTTGACGGCAAAGTACGTGTATCACGCTACGCAAAAGGCTACGGCAACCTCGTAGTAATCCGCCACGACAACGGCCTTGAGACCTTCTACGGTCACCTTTCCGAGAGGAAGGTTGAGTCCGGAGACTGGGTCAAGGCGGGTGACGTGATCGGCCTCGGCGGCTCCACCGGCCGCTCGACCGGCCCCCACCTCCACTTCGAGACCCGCTACCAGGGCTATGCCTTCGATCCCCAGTGGCTCATAGACTTCCCCAATGACGTCCTCCGCCACCGTCTGTTCGTCCTCAAGAAGAAATACTTCAATCCCTACAGCAACTATGAGCAGGACTTCGACGACGAGGACAAGAATGCCGAAGAGGACGCCAAGGAAGACGCAGAGGAAGCCGCCAAGAAGTACTACAAGGTACGCTCGGGCGACACTCTCGGCCGCATCGCCCAGAGAAACGGCACTACCGTCAAGGCCCTCTGCCGCCTCAACAACATGAAGGACACCGACATCCTCCGCGAAGGCCGCACAATCCGCATCCGCTAACAAGTCAAACGCTTAATTTTCAGCGCATTAAATGAAACCGTCGCCGGATTTTCCGGCGACGGCCCTGTTTAAATACCAGATTATCAAGAATTTGACTTTTCTAGAAACTGTATTTCACCATGCAGAGGACACGGTGGTTGGTTATCCAATGGGAGGTAGAGGCATCACAGAGGCCTTTGGTGGTAACGTAGGTTTCCATTGCAGGCTGTCCCTTTTCGTCAGCTTTACCTGTAGCGAACTTGAAGTAATCGGCATACTGGGCGGAAGTAACCTGAAGTTCAAGGCCGACCTGGAACTTGCCAAGATTGACAAGGAAAGCAGGCTCAACCCTCCATATCTGCTGAATGTTGGCAGAGGCGTTCTTACCAAAATAGCAGCTGGTTGTCTTTGTATAGAACGCTACATCGTCAGCACCCTCATTCTCAGTATAATCAGTGTAGAGATTGTTGAGTGTTCCCAGGTTCTTCGTATAACCGCCGAAGAGAACTCCCTGATATTTCTTGCCGACTGAAAAGCATACCCATGATGAAGACGTAAGCGTAGGAGTGTACAGATAGTGGCCGTCTTCGTCAAGATTGTTAAATTTCTCGGAGATTCCGTAACCTCCAAGTATGTTCATATGCTCACCGCTTTGAGCAAATATGGTCTTCGCCTTTGCGGCGAAGATACCTTTCTTATACTGGAGATAGAGGAAGGGGCTGTAGGCAAAGAGCTTGTCGCTGACCTTGGCAGTGTAGGCCTTTCCATCGTTGACCCCGGTTGTCATCACATCACCCTTGTAACGGGGCTTGATAAGAAGTGAGCTGAGACCATAGCGGAGAAGGAAGCTGCCGGCAGTTACGTTTATGCCTGCATATGCCTCAGGAACGCAACTGTACTTCATATAGTTTGCTGAAGCACCCTCGGGTCCGTTGGAGGTATATTGCATCTGCCATATCGCAGCGATTGTGAGACCGATGTGATCACCCCATTTCATATCAATCTGGGCGAGAGGAGAACGGTTGAACGGTCCGAAAGGGACTCCGGACTCAAGGTCGAAGATGTCGGGAAGGTCGGCTGCCATAGGATGCCATGCCTGGCCGAGCTTGAAGGTGTATTTACCGGCACCCTTATCAGCCCAGGAGACTGTAGTAAAAGCCTGACGGAGGCGGAGCGTAGCAGTTCCGGTAACCCCGGACACTCCGGAGTAGAAGTCGGCTTCAATCTTGGCGCCAATCTTAGCCTTGCCTACCTCGTAGCCGCTGACGTCCAGTCCAATGCGGGAGGTTATGGCGGAGAACTTGCCGTTGATATGGGCGTTCATATCTTCGCCCGCGGCATTGAGACTCCTGTCAAGGGGAGCCCAGTAGTAGAGATCACCGGTGCCGGCTTTGCTCTCACGTGTATCAAGGGCCATATAGGCACGGATGAAACCATAGACCTTGTAGTGGGTCTCTATATGTTCCTTGACGGCCTCTTTCTTGGCCTCCTTGGAGGCCTCAGTCCGTGCAAATACTGGCGCCATTGAGAGCGCCAGTAATGCTATTGTTGTATAGATTTTTCTCATTTTTCAGCAGGTTATGCGAAGGGGAAGAACTTGGTTACCCAGAAGAATCCGAGTACAAGACCTACGACACCGACGATGAGGCCGACCTTGGTCATATCCTTGGTCTCTACAAGGCCCGTGGACGCAGCGATGGCGTTGGGAGGAGTGGAGATAGGAAGGCACATGGCTACGGAAGCACAGACAGCGACGAATACGGAGAGACCGGTCTGGCCGCCGAAAGCGTTGAACGCGTCAGCGTTGCCACTCTCGAGAAGGCCCTTGCCCATAGCGATCATGATAGGGATGAGGAGGGCGGCGGTAGCGGAGTTGCTGATGAAGTTGGAGAGGAGGTAGCAGACGAGGCCGGCAACCACGAATACGACGACGATGTTCATCGATCCGAAGGGAATGGACTCGATCATAGCCTTTGCAAGACCGGTTCCGGAGAGAGCGTAACCGAGGGCGAAACCTCCGGCTACCAACCAGAGAACGTCCCAGTTGATGTCCTTGATGTCATCTTTGGTAAATACGCCGGTAGCAGTATAGACTGCAAGAGGGATGAGGGCTACGATGTTGGAGCTTACGCCATGGAGCTGCTCGGTCATCCAGAGGAGGATAGTAACGGCGAAGGTGATCCAGGCTACATAGTCCTTGTAGGTCTTCTTGTGGTCGTCCTTCTTGATTTCAAGAACGATTTCCTTGGATTTGAAAGGATAGAATACGCAGAGGAGAACCCAGGCGAAGAGGATCAT
The DNA here is from genome assembly GCA_024398155.1 of Bacteroidales bacterium. GTDB lineage: Bacteria > Bacteroidota > Bacteroidia > Bacteroidales > UBA932 > Cryptobacteroides. The sequence continues at coordinate 22,800 of JAKSJS010000013.1, forward strand.
GATTACAACGAAAGGTATCATGCGGGCTGCCCAGTCACCGAATCCTATGGTGATGTTGGCCATAGACTCGAGGTTACCTACTGCAGTGGCGTTGGGAGGGGTTCCGATAGGGGTTCCGATGCCACCGACATTCGCAGCGATAGGAATTGCGAGGGCGATGCCGACCTTACCCTTGGCGTCAGTGTCGGGGAGGGACGCGAAGACAGGGGCGAGGAAGGCGAGGAACATGGCGGCAGTGGCGGTGTTGCTCATGAACATAGAGAAGATCGCTATGACGAGGAGGACACCGAGGAGCACTGTCTTGGGCTTCTTGCCGAAGGGCTTGAGGAGGATACGGGCCATTGTTACGTCCATACCGTACTTGGAGGCTACGATAGCGAGGACGAAACCGCCCATGAAGAGCATGACTACAGGGTCAGCGAAGGACCTCATGAGTTCCTTCATGGGAACGAACTGGCTCGCGTCTCCGGTCTCCATGAGGAAACCTATGCTCTTGTTGGAGATAGTGAGCAGGGAGATTACGATGACCATGAGAGAGGTTACCCAATTGGGAACGATCTCAAAGATCCACATAAGGGCAGCGAAAGCGAAGATTGCGATAGTACGCTGCTGGGTTACGGTAAGCACATCACCGAGACTTCCGAAGAAGGAAGCGGGGCAACACCAGAGGAAGATTGTGACTATCAGAACGATAGGGAGAAGTACACAATACTTCACATTGAGTTTCTTTTCCATTTTATATTATGTTTAGTTAAGTGATTCCAAACATTGGAGACTAAAGTCTCCA
>JAKSJS010000130.1 GCA_024398155.1 Bacteroidales bacterium
GCAGTTCTCAAAGACGTTGTTACGTATCGTTACGTCCTCGCATGCCGAATCCTCGAACCAATAGCTGCCGTCGCCCTCGGCCGTGATAGCCGTTCCGGGAGTATGGAACCAGTTGTCCTCGATGACGATCTTGCCGCGGGAGCCGATAAGGACACCGCGTGCGCGGTTGTTGATTATCTTGCAGCCTTTGATGAGGAAATCAGGCTCGCAGTCGGTCTGGGAGAGGATGTCCTTGACGGCTACGTTCGCGGGAAGGTCCTCTTCGAAAGTGACGCGATAGCGCTCGCCTCCGAGGTCCTCCGACTCCTTGACGTGGAGTACGGCGTAGGGCATGAGGGTAAAGCGGTCGGCTATGTCATGCTCGTCGCCGACTCTCGGGGGATTCCAGTTGTAGGGGCTTGAGAGTATGGCCTGGTTCGCGGACTCTATGCTCTCGACGCAGTCGAAGCGGGTGTGGAAGTTGGTCGCGTCGTCGTACTGGTTGCGGAAGAGGCAGTCGACCAGTTCGATGGAGCCGTAGCAGTTCTCGAAATGGGTCGCATCTGCGGTGGCGGAGACCATGCGGCCTGAGCCGGGAGTAGGCTCGAGGGTTACTCTCTCGAGTCTTATGTTCTTCGTCTGGCCGCATCCGAGGCCGGTTCCGCTGGCGGACCATATCCTGACGTCCTGTAAGAGGATATTCTCACAGTGGTCTATTCCGAAGGTCGGGGTTCTTCTCAGGTAGGCGTTGAAGACCATCGTGTTGCCGGGCGTACCCTTGAGGAGGGTCTGGTCGCCTTGGGCGAGGATGCCTTCCTTCTCTATCCTTACGATTCCGTCAGGAAGGAAGCTGGCCTTGACCTTGGAGTCGACTCCGAGATAGTCCTGGGCGCGCCATGCGACCTCGCGCCTGGCCGTGTCCCACTCGAGCATTGCTCCGTAAGGATACACGCGGCCTTCGTCGTCATAGAAGCGGAGGTAGCCGTCTTCGATCTTCATGACGTAGTCGTCGGGGAAGCGGAGGTCCATATAGTCCTTCCCGTCCTCAACGATAACGGCCTGGGAGTAGAACGTCCTCTTGTAGTCTACGGTTATGTCCTTGACAGTTACGTTTCTGGAGTTCCTGATACTGAACGGCATCACTGTACCCGTAAAGAGGAGCTCGGTGTTGTTTCCTTCTATCGTAAGGCCGTCGGCGCCGTCGATGTCGAGGAATACGAACTTCTCGACAGTATGGTTGCAGACGACTCCGAAGGGCTCGAAGAATGTGCAGGAGGAATCGCGAACGGGGATTACGCCGCCGGGGAAGACGAGGGTGCGGCCGGGGGCCTTCATCGCCTTTTCAAAGGCGGCGAGGACGCCGGCGGTCGCGTCGCCCGCGCTCATCATCTCCTCGGTGATGTATTTCTCAACGTAAACTTTTTTCCCGCAGGAAACAAGCGCGGCAAGGGCCGCAATAAGGATAATAGCTTTCTTCATGTTATACGATTACTCGTTGGTGAAGGAATAAGGTTTGGCGTCTTCGGATGTTCCTCTTCTCTTGTTGGGCTTTGAGGACATCGTGAAGTCAAGCTGAGCTCCGGAGGTGAGCTGGGAGTGGGTTATGTAGTTCTTGTTCCAGTTCTTGCCGTCAATCTCGAGACCGTCGACATAGAAGTTCTCTTCGGAGTTGTCGGGAGCGTTGATGACGGCCGTCCCATGGCCGGGAGCCTTGACGGAGGCCTTCTTGAAGAGGGGAGTGCCGAGAGCGTACTGGTTGCTGCCGGGGCATACGGGATAGAATCCGAGGGCGGAGAAGACGTACCATGCGGAGGTCTGGCCGTTGTCCTCGTCGCCGCAGTAGCCGTCGGGAGCGCTCGTATAGAACTTGTTCATGACTTCGCGGATGCGGGCCTGGGACTTCCAGGGCTGAAGGCCCCAGTCATAGAGGTAGAGCATGTGCTGGATGGGCTGGTTGCCATGGGCGTAGTTGCCCATGTTCATAATCTGCATCTCGCGGATCTCATGTATCACGAAACGGTAGTAGCTCTCGTCGAAGATGGGAGGAATCTCGAAAACTTCGTCGAGGTTAGCGACGAAGTTCTCCTCGCCACCCATGAGGTCTATGAGGCCCTGGGGGTCATGGAAAACGGACCAGGTGTAGTGGAGGGCGTTGCCTTCGGTGAAGTCGCCGCCCCATTTGTAGCGGCTGAAGGGCTCGTTCCAGCTGCCGTCGGCCTTGCGGCCCTGCATGAGGTGGTATTCGGGATTGTAGAGGTTCTTGTAGTTGAGGGCGTTAGCCTTGTACTGGGCAAGCTCTTCCTCGCTCTTGCCGAGGGCTTTGCCGAACTCGTAGATGCACCAGTCGTCATAGGCATACTCGAGGGTGCGGGCGGCGCTCTCGTTGAGGCCTATGTCGCAGGGAACATAGCCGAGCTCATTATATGCCTCGAAGCCGACACGGCCGGAGGAGGTGCCCTGGAGCCAGTTGTTGGCGCCGTTCACGACGGCCTTCCAGAGTTCTTCCGCGTCATATCCTTCGATTCCCTTGAGGAAAGCGTCGGCAACGACGGAGGCGGAGTTGTTACCTACCATGCAGTTCCTGTGGCCCGGGCTGGCCCATTCGGGCAGGAAGCCGCTCTCTTTCCAGTGGTTCACAAGACCCTGCTGAACCTTTTCGCTCATGTCTGGATAGACAAGGTTCATAAGGGGGAAGAGACAGCGGAAAGTGTCCCAGACGCCGGTGTCGGTGAAGAGATAACCCTCGCAGACCTCGCCTGTATGGGGGCTGTAGTGGACTCTCTTGCCCTTGGCGTTGATCTCGGAGAGGTCGCGGGGGAAGAGAACGGAGCGGTAGAGGCAGGAGTAGAAAGTCCTGAGGTTGTCGATGTTGCTGTCTTCGACTTTAATGCGGCCGAGGGTCTCGTTCCATATTTTGCGGCCTTCTTCCTTGATGCGGTCGACCGAGCCGTCACCGAGCTCGGCGAGGTTGGTCTCGGCCTGGTCGAAGTCGATGAAGGAGGAGGCTACCTTGAGGTTTACGACCTGACCTCTTGTCGTCTTGGGATAACCGATGAGGAGGTAGGCGTGAGGGCCTTCGACCTTCGCGACAGTCTCGAAGGGAGTGTCGGACTCGATGATGAACCAGTTGTGGAAGTTGTCGGCGAGGCTGCCCCTGTTGTAGCGGGAATAGCCGTAGATGCGGTTGCCTTCGGTATATACGTCGGAGCCGCCGTCATTGCAGTCAACTACGAGATAGCTCATCTCGGCCTCGGGATAGGTGATGCGGAACGCCGCAGCCATCTCGGCCGGGGCAAGCTCGACGAACGTGTAGCGCTAGGAGCGGTCGAAGCAGCAGCCATCCGGCGTCGCGGACGCCGACCTCTGGGAGAACCAGCTGGCGCGGCTCTCCTCGTCCAATGCCGGCTTGGTAGTCGGCATGATAGAGAAGGAACCGTAGTCGCCGATCCAGGGCGAAGGCTGGTGGACCTGGAGGAAGCCCCTTATCCTGTCGTCAGTATAGACGTAGAGCCATCCGTCGCCGTCATGGCCGGTCTGGGGGCTCCAGAAATGGGTGCCCCAGGGGCGCGCAATCGCGGGATAGGTGTTACCTGTAGAGAGGGAGTGCTTGGAGAGGGTGCCGACGAGAGTGGAGACGCAGTCCACGGGTTCGAGGGTCTCTGTCGCCGTCTTTGCGCACGCGCAAAGAAGCGCTGCGAGAGCCGATGCGACGGCCAGGGGTTTCAGTAGTGTGTTCATTATGCAATAAAAATTTGATTATGCGGATATAATCAAAAGGAAAGGAGGCGGGGCCGTAAGCCGGTTTCTGTTTTTGAATCTGTCATTTATCTTCGCAACCTACCCCCCGGCATCGGGCGGGCCGCCCTCATATCACCGGTATATTTGGTCTTGCAGGACCCGGTGCCGTACCCGTCACGCATCGCTGCGCCACGTCGTGAGCTCTTGCCTCGCGTTTTCACCCTTGGCCCCCGGAGGAGCCGGTAGTTTTCTGTTACGGCCTGCATAAGATTGCTCCCATCTGTGCTTTCCACAGCGGGTTGCCCTTTCCTGTCCGGACTTTCCTCAGCGCCCCGGAAGGCGCCGCGACAGATCGTCCCACCTCTGTTTCCTTTATAACCTCGCAAAAATACAAAAAATGTCCTAAATTTGCAGATTGTAGACAGCCTATCAATATGAAAAAAGCGACTTTATATATATTATTGTATATCATCTGCGGACTTCTTGTCCTCTCCTGCGGCCATTCCGGAGGCAATTCCTCCCGTACCGTTGTTTTCCGTCTTGAGATGCCGGACGGTGAGTCCTTCCATTGGGACGAAGGGTACAGGGACTGCTTCCATATCTTCGAGAACGGAGTCGCTCCCGAGGACATGATCGTAGATTTCACTGACGGGGACGTCATGCTTACACTTGTCTATCCCGCCAGCTCCGCGACCAGTTTCAAGTACACCGGTTTCATTAACGGCCGCTCGTCGAAGAACCCCGCGATCGGGACCGAACAGAAGTATGACGGCGAGTCCTATGATCTCTCCTCCGACATAATGACAGTCGATCCGCTCGTCATGTATCCCGGCGAAAATGAGTCCTATCTCGACCTCGAAAGGGTCGTTGCCGTAAGCAACGTATATGTCAGCGGTCTCGGAAGCGGCGAGCATATCACCTCTGTGACAATTACATCCACCAACGACATAAGCGCGACCTACCTTCTTTCCTCCGGCAGTTTCAACAACGGCGTGAAGACCATGGTCGCGAGAGGGAAGTCCGCGACGACTCCCGACGGCGAGGCCTTCTCGTTCGTCTCGATCCCCACGTCCTCCTCGAAGCTCTCGTTCGCGATGACGACGACTTCCCGCACGCTTACACTTGACAGGAGCGTTGTCCTCAAGGCCGGCATGAACGCGATTTTCCTCGACGTCGAGGACGGCGGGCCGATAGGCCCCGCCACCGACGCCGCCGGATGGCTCGACCTCCCCGCCCTCACCGATTGGTGCGACCTCGAGACACAACTTCGCAACGCTCTCGCCGAGGCCCGCGGCGGCGAACGCTTCAAGCGTCCCGCAGACGGCTGTTCGCTCTACTGGAAGAACCGCGTCCTCGCCTGCTTCCAGGAAAAGGACGTCGCCCGGCGCGAGGAACTGCTCGCCCGCGTCTGGTGGGACGCCGCCGGCGCACCGACGGAACCCTCCGCGCCGCCCGGCGCC
>JAKSJS010000131.1 GCA_024398155.1 Bacteroidales bacterium
TCGAGCCCGGACCGCTTTCGCTCAATGCCGTGATACTTGCGAATGTCAACATCAATACCGTCTCCCTTGACTCCCAGACGCCTTTTGTAAGGGTCGGCGACGTAGACGGAAAAGTCTCCTCCAATTCTAAGTTCATGTATGTGCTCAAACCCAATCCGGCCCAGACGAATGCCGATGAGAAGGTCCGCGTGCGCCGTGTCCCCGCTTCGGCTGCCGGCGTTTCCCGCGGCACATTCATAATGCTCAAGAACCCCTTCTCGAGCGCCGGACTGAGGCTTGAATATCTTACGACTTCCGGTGCTGCGGTCAATCCCCATCTCAACATGAGGAGCATCTTTGTTACCTCGGCCGGCCTCAGCCAGTCCGGCTATGAGCTAATCGGATCTCCCGCCCCCGGCATGGACCAGTCCGACGTTACTGTAGAGCCTGAAACGAGGATCCAGTATTCGATCCAGACAGGGAACCGTCTCGTGACGCCTTCCGACGTCAGAATATTCTGCCGCAAGGAACTACTCTCTAGATATGGAATCTCCGGAGAACTTGTGAGGTCGGTTTCCGTCGGCAACCGTCTTCAGGAAAAATTCGAGGTGGACGGGAATGCCTCCGGATATGCGATTGCTGTCGATATCCGGATTGCAGATACGGGATTCGTCAGGCGCAGTTTCGCCGACCGTGTCCCCGAGGCGGAGATGATACTCGAGAAGATGATAGAGGTACGCAGCACGGCTGTCTACCCTGTAAAGGTTTCAATAAAGATAGTCCAGTAATACCTTCGTATGAAGTCCCTGAGAATGATATCGGCCCTTGCCGTCCTGATGCTCGCCCTGCCTTTCCGCATGGCGGCCCAGACGCCTGCGTCCGATGAGCTCGGCGGCCTTCAGTGGGCTGTATTCAAGGTCTCGCCCGAGAATTCGATCCTTACCGTGGACGGTACCGATACGTACCCGATAAGAAACGGTGTCCTCCAGGTAATGCTCACCGCCGGCGCGCAGGAAGGGGCCTGCGAGTCTCCCTATTACGACTCTGACTGCGGAGAATTCGAACTGACTGCCGAAAAGAGGTCTGACATAAGCATAAGTCTCATTCCTACTTTCGGTTACGTTACAGTGAACTCGACCCAGAAAAAGGCTGACATAATACTTGACGGGGAAGTCATCGGCAAGGGCAGGGCCGGAAGCGGAAGGGTGATGGCCGGAGTCCACAGCCTCATGCTCGTCAAGGACGTGACCTGTCTCTACAGGACGACCTTCAGCCTCGAGAGGGGAGAGCGCAGGACTATAGATATCACAAGCTATGACCTCAAGGCGATACCCATGTCAGTAATCCTTGCCGAAAGCGGGATGACAGCCTCCGCGGACAATATGGAAGAGGAGGGCACGGGCAGCGGATGGGGCGGGGTCAACGTCCACTCCAACCTGGCCGGGGCCTCCGTTGTCATCAACGGCCTCGAAAGCGGCACGGCCCCCTGCATCATCAAGCCCCTGAGGGCAGGCCAGCCCTGCCGGGTCACCTTGAAATACCCCGGGTACAAGGATGTGACGAAGATGGTGAGGATAAAGGGCGGAACGGTTACAGACATAGAAATACGCATGAAGAAGCGCCGTAAATGACGGCTTGAAATATTACTTGGAAAGTATTATTTTTGTAGTTTGAATAAATTTTACGACTGATAAAATGGAAGAGGAGTTTTACCTGAACATAATGTTCAAGAATGACAAGGTGAAGTTCAGAATCGCCAACCCAGAGGCTACTCTAAGCTCGCTGATGCACAACCTGCGTCATGTGACCGGCCAGGACGGAAGGCTGATCTTCGACTTCCCTTCAATCGATGCTACAGGAGCCCCTATCGACTATTTCTTCGGAAAGGATGATCCGGAGATAAAGGGCGTGAGGGTCCTCAGGCCGCGTATCGGCCATACGGACCAGACTCTTGCAGACTATAACATAAGACCCGGAGACACTCTGTTCGTAATACCCGACCCGTTCCCGGGTTAATGGAAATATGGAGTATACAGGCAGAAACAGGCGCCTCAAGATAGAGTGGGAAACCCTCGAAACCCGACTGGACGGCAGTAATGAAATTACTTGTCGTCCCGTGCGGTTCAATGAGGAAGGCCTTCCGACAGCCTATCTGGTCGAGTATCGGATAAGGAGCATTTGCGGAGTCATGGAGGCTCCTGACGGAAGCCGCCCGCCTGTCTTCGCTGACCGTTTCCTCATGAGGCTCGAGATCCCGGAAGGGTATCCTTCCTTCGATGCGGCGCCTGTACTGAGGTTCCTTACAAGGGACGACGAAGGAAATGAGATTCCCCATCCCTGGCATCCCAACATCCGTTACTACGGAGATTTCACCGGGAGGGTCTGTCTCAACAGCGTCGATACCTTCGAGCCTCTTGTGTGGATGGTCATGAGAGTCGCTTCGTATCTCCGTTATGAGCGTTACCATGCGCTTAACGAACCGCCTTATCCGGAAGACCAGACGGTAGCCGCCTGGGTCGTCCGTGAGGGTGAGACAAATGATTGGATATGTTTTTGATATGGCTATAAAAACCAGAATAATTGCCCTTGCCGCCGGAATCTTCCTTTTCGGCGCGCCCCTGAGTGCCCAGCTTTCGAGCACCGTGTTCGTAAGCGGCACCGAGGGCTATACGGACTGCATCTCCCTCTCGAGGGACAGCAAGGATATGGACGTGATAGTCAAGTTCTCCTTCGACGAGGCGGCCAATACCCTCAAGCTGAGCCTTACTTCGTACCGCGGCATGTTCGTCTTCTACGACAACATGCGCTACTCGAAGGCCTTCAAGCTCGGGAAACTCAACCCCGAGCGACTTCCCTATGAGGTAGAGAGCCCCGGCAAGAGCACCTACCATTCCACTTCCGTCCTGCGCGCTTCCCTGAGGAAGCCCGTCGGCAAGTACGTGTTCCACCGCTGGATCGAATATGACGGCCTCCAGGCTGTCCCGGCCGGCTACAGGATGGTGAACGACAGGATCGAGCAGCTCTTCACGATAAACGGGAGGAGGGCCGTCGTCAGCATAACCCTGAGGGACATAATGCTCATGGACCCCGCTAAGAAGGAAGGACGCTACAACTTCGTCTTCGACAAGGATATGTCCAAGCGCTATGACGTCGTCATCCTCCGTGACGGATGTTTCGGCAAGGAGGAGGATATCGCCGCGGCCTCCGAGGCCCTCGGCACTGTTTCCGCAGCCTACGACACCCTCAAGACAAGATTCCCCGGCGGGATCGCCCGGACGAAGGAAAGCGCCGACGTCTTCGAGCAGATGAAGACTATGCTCCTGACCCAGTTCAAGAAGAAAGACGCGGACAATGACTGCGGCTGCATCATGGAGGACCTTACCAGGTACAATGCCTACATAGACTCCGTCTCCGTGATGACGGTCAAGGTACCCGCCCCCACAGTAGTCACCAAACCCAAGGAGACGACCACCGCTCCTGCCGGCATAAATGCCGACAACATGTTCGCCAGGGCAAGGAAGATCGACATGGCGGTATCCCGCTGGAAGGTCACTACCGACGCTCTCGAGAAGAAGGATATCGAAAAGTCCTGCCGCAGCATTATAGCCGCCGGCAAGGAGGAAATAAGGGTGAAGGGCGTTTATACCCAGAACCAGAAAAACGCAAGGGACGCTTTCCTGAGCGCGGAATCATACTTTAACAGAACCTGTGTGAAATGAAAATTCTGAAAATCTCGGCAGTACTTGCCCTCCTTGCAGTTTCAAGTTCTGCATGGGCGCAGACGTCGATCTTCGCTGAGTTCGACAATGCAAAGAAGACTCCGGACAAGATAAAGGTCTTTTCCGATACGATAAAGGACCTCACCAAAGCGGCCGCCAAGGTTAATTCCATCCAGGGCATCGACCGGATAGAGAAGCAGCTCGGCGAGTCCGACTTCCGCTATGACCTTTTCTTCAAGACTAGTGCCGAGGAGATATCCTCCAAGGAGGAGCTCCAGGCCAAGCTTCTGGACTACCAGGCCGCACGCCAGTCCCTCGTGGACTCCCTGACGGTATGGCGCTCAAGGTTTGAGGCCCGTGAGAGCTTCGAGAATGCGGGAATCTTCCTTGCAAGCCAGGACAGCACCTACCGCGCGATGTACAAGCTTTCCAACAAGCTTTCGATAACTTCCCAGACCGCCAAGGCGCTCGAGAAGCTCAAGGCACGCGAGCAGCTGAGGTTCGCCGAGGTCCAGTCGAAGTATGACGAGGCCTGCTCCGCCATCCAGGTCGATCCTTCCCTGTCCGAAGGCTTCGAGGCCCTCGAGTCCGACTACATCGAGCTGAAGAGCTATTCGGTGAAGATTCAGCAGGCTCAGTACAAGCCCTTCATCGAGCGTATCAAGGACTACCTGCTCTCGATAGCCGCAGTAACCATAATCCTGATGTTCATTGTCATGATAAAGGGCCAGATCACTTCCGCCAAGCAGTATCGTGACAATATGAAGAAGATGCAGGAGCAGTTCAAGAAAAAGGACAACGAAATTCCCTCGATATAATGAAAAAAGAGACCAGATATCTTGTTTCCATCCTCTCAGCCCTGTCGCTTGTCGCCTGTGAGGCGAAGATCGACGACTATTTCCTCGAGGAAGAGGAGGAAACTCCCAAGGAAGAAACTGCAGTTGAAAACGAGCTGGGAATCCAGCGCGTCGAGATTGCAGACGAAGGCCGTACACTGAACGTCGGCGTTAATATCCTTGCCGACCTCGGCGGCGTTCCCATTGACAATCCAGACAGCGTGAAGATAGTTGCAAAGGAGTCCCTTTCCGGCGGAAAGGCTTATCCGGACTCCTTCCAGCCTGTCTTCAAGCAGGTCGTCCGCTTCGGCGCCGAGGAGCTTGCCGCCCGCAAGGTGGCGATGGAACTCCTCGTCGACCTGACCCTTCCACAGTCTGTCGTGGACGAGCAGCAGCGTGCGGCCCAGCAGCTGAGGACGATTTTCCTGCCGGAGAACATGACGGTCTCCTTCCTCGACTGCGAAGGAATCCGGGAGACCCATCCCGCTACGGATTACGTGATTTCCAACTACTTCAAGGCAGATCCTTCCCGCGGCAGCAAATACCTCTACCGCAATGTACTCGCAAGGCTTGAGGAACTTTCTTCCCGCGAGGC
>JAKSJS010000132.1 GCA_024398155.1 Bacteroidales bacterium
GCTGAGCGTGCGGACCAGGTCCAGGATTCGGTGAAGACCGCCCGCGTCGAGAGGCTGGAGGCCCTCTGCGACAGGCTGTCCGAGGAATTCGCCGCAGCTAACCGCGGCGTACGCGAAAAAGTCCTCTTCGAGTCCTCGGACAAGCACGGTAAGATGTACGGTTATACAGGAAATTACCTTCGGGTGGAGCGTCCTTATGACGCCTCCCTCGTCGGAAAGATAGTGGAGGTCGAGATATGATGGAAGACAAGGCAAGACTCACATTCCTGGGCTCTGGAACATCCCAGGGCATCCCGATGATAGGATGCGACTGCCCCGTATGTTCCTCGGCCGACCCGCGCGACAGACGTCTTCGCGCCTCGGTCCTCGTCGAGTACAAAGGACTGTCGGTCCTCATTGACGCCGGACCGGATTTCCGCTACCAGATGCTTCGTGCCGGCATCCGCCATCTCGACGCCATCCTCCTGACCCACAACCATAAAGACCACACCGGCGGCATAGACGATGTCCGCTCCTTCAACCTTCTGGAGGCCCATCCGATCAACATCTACTGCCAGAAATACGTTGAGAACTCCCTCCGCAGGGAGTACTCCTACGCCTTCGCCGATGTCCTCTATCCCGGGGCCCCGGAGATCCATGTCCACACAATAGGAGGCGGCGTGGACGACCCGTCCGGAGCCGCGAGAAGAAGGGCTACTCCGGGGTGGCGGTCTTCACCCGCCCGGAGCCGCCCCCTTCGCAGTCCACTCCAACGCCTGCGAGGACCGTCTGATATGGAAATCCGGCAAAGGATATCTCCACGAGAAATCCGCAGTTTCCCGCGAGGAATGTCCCGATGTGGAGATAATCCCCATCCAGGGATGGCACCACAAGGAGAAGAAGCTGAGCGTCCTCGGCTACCGTTTCGGCAACATAGCCTACCTTACGGACATGAGCCTACTTGAGGAGGAGTCCTACGAACTCCTCAAGGGGCTTGACTTCGTAACGGTCAACTGCGTCAAGCGTGCACCCCACCACTCCCATTTCGGCCTTGCGGAGGCGCTGGAGTTCTTCGACCGCGTTGGCGCGAAGAACTCCTACCTGACCCATATATCCCACCTGCTGCCCGGATGGGCTGAGCTCGAGGCCGAGCTCCAGGCGTATAACCCCACCTACCACGTTGCTTATGACGGACTTGTGCTCGAATAGACCCATGGACAGGATAATCCTGTCGGGAATGACCTTCCATGCCCACCACGGCGTCATGGAGGAGGAGCGGCTTCTCGGCAACACCTTCGTTGTCGACCTCGAAGCCTCGCTCGACCTCTCCGCCCCTGCCGCCTCCGATTCCCTTGAGGATACGGTGAACTATGCGGAGATCTACGCCCTTGTCGCCCGGGAGATGGCTGTCCCCTCGAAGCTTCTCGAGCATGTCGCGGGACGCATCATAGACGCAGTCAAATCCTCCTTCCCGTCGATAGTGACCGTCAAGGTCACCGTCTCCAAGAAGAACCCTCCCGTTCTCGGAGTGTTCCCCGCAAATGAAAAGGAGGCCCCGGAATCCGGAGCCCCCTGCGAATGGTCTAGAATCGAATTAACCCGCTAAAACCCCGTTAAGTTCGGCAAAATGCCGAACTTAACCCGGAAGTACGCTAGATTATGCCGTTAAGCGAGGCGGCCTTGACGAGGTCGGCCTTGCGGCGGAGCTCGGCAAGCGAAGCGCCTTCGAGTATCATCTTGTAGTTGTCGAGGACAAGGACTGCAAGAGCATCGGAAGCCTTGAGGCCGGATACCTCAGCGAGCACTTTCTCAGCGGCCTCGATACCCTGTTCCATACCTTCAGCCTCGTCGATGTAGCGTTTGACCGCTGCAGCGGCGCCTACTGATATGTATGCGGGGGTAATGCCCTGTTTGAGAGCGAGGAGGGAGGAACCGATCATGCGGTCAGCGGGAGCGAGCTTACGGGCGGGGTCGCCGCCTACGCGCTGGCAGGTATCCTTGAGAGCCGCGTTGGTGAAGCGGCCGAGAAGGTCTGTGATGTGGAGCTGGATGGCGGCGAGGTCGGCGCCGTAGAACTTCGCAAGGCTCAGAGCGCTCTCGAGCATCGCGTTCTGGACGATTATGCGGACCTCGGGAACATCGATGGACTCGTAGATGTAGTCAAGGCCGAGAAGGCCGCCGAGATAGGCGCAGGTCGCATGTCCCATGTTGTGGATGAAGAGTTTCCTCTTGATGAAGAAGTCGAAGGGCTCGTAGGGAACCATATTCTTTATTTCGGGAACGGCGCCCTTGAAGGCGGCTTTGTCGACGGGGAGGAAGCCGTACTTCTCGACGCAGACGCGGAGAGGCTCGCCGTCCTTCATCTCGTCGGTCTGGACAGGTACCATGCGGCCGATGGAGGCTTCCACGAGGCCTACGGTCTCATCGAATTTGGCCTGCTCCTCGGGAGTCATCTTCTCCTTGAGCATGCCTTCGAGTATCTTGTTGGCGTCATTGAGGTTTTCGCAGATGATGATATTGAGGGGGCCACGGCCCTCGGCCCAGCGCTGGCGGATACCGGCTACGATGTTGGGGACGATGAACTTGAGGATACGGGCTCCTACGGCAGTCGCCATGATGTCGCAGCGGGCGATCACCTCGGCGGCAGCAGCGGCGTCATTGCCGTTGACAGCTGTTACATTCTCGACTCTCTCGTCGATGAATCCTTCGCTGGAGACATAGCGGAGGGGATACGAGCGCTTTTCCTGGAGCTCCTTTACGACGGGCTCGGCAACATCGATGAAAGTTACTTCGAAACCGGACTTTGAAAGGAGAGATCCGATGAATCCTCGGCCGATGTTACCACCGCCATACATTACTGCCTTTTTCATTACTGTATATAGTTTTTAATTTATTCCTTCTATTGTGACGTCGGTAAGAATCTTCCTTACAAGGCCCTGGAGGACGGTTCCGGGACCAATCTCGAGGAAGGAGACGGCTCCGTCCGCGGCCATGGCCTCGACTGACTGGGTCCAGCGGACGGGGCTAGTCAGCTGCCTCAGGAGATTGGACTTTATCGTTTCGGGATCAGTCTCGGCGCGGGCCGAGACGTTCTGGTAGATCGGACAGAAAGGAGTCTTGAAATCGACCGCAGCTATCGCCTCGCCGAGGGCCTCGGCGGCGGGAGCCATAAGGGGCGAATGGAAGGCACCGCTGACGGCGAGAGGAAGGGCGCGGCGGGCGCCGGCGGCCTTCAGCTCGGCGCACGCGGCCTCGACAGCCCCGGCCTCGCCGGAGATCACTACCTGGCCCTTGCAGTTGTAGTTGGCCGCCACGACGATTCCCCTGGCGGGCTTCTCAGGACCGTTTCCACGGGCAATCTCCTCACAGATGAGACGGACCGTATCGTTCGGGAGGGCAATTATCGCGGCCATCGTTCCGGGGACAGCCTCACAGCATTTCTGCATCTCCTCGGCGCGGCGGGCGACAAGCCTCAGCGCGTCCTCGAAGTCGAGGGCGCCGCAGGCGACGAGCGCGGAGAACTCGCCGAGGGAATGGCCTCCGACCATATCGGGTTTCGGAAGGCCGGAAGTCAGATAGGTTATGACAGAGTGGAGGAATACCGCGGGCTGGGTCACACGGGTGGCCTTGAGGTCCTCAGCAGTCCCTTCGAACATGATGTCTGTAATGCGGAAACCGAGGATCGCGTTCGCCTTTTCAAAGAGCTCGCGGGCCTTGGGATTGGACTCGTAGAGTTCCTTGCCCATTCCGGGGAACTGGGAACCCTGTCCGGGGAACATATATACTTTTGCCATGATTCTTCGGATTATCGTGCTAATTTAGCAAAAAATACTGAAAAGGCCTAAAAGAGCACCCTGTATGTCACGCCGAGGATGTGGCGCGAGCTCGTAAGGCCGCTAGCCGCGTCGGGGAACATGTGGTACATATAATAGATGTCGAAGACGTTATGACGGTCCACGACGATATCGGTGCCGAGATAATGGAGGGAGCGTATCCAACCGTAAGTATCGCCGAAACCGTTGAATATCTCGTACATTATGTAAGGCCTCATGCAGAAGTTGTCCGGAGTGAACTGGCCGCGGATACGGGAGCGCAGGGTATGGGTCGGCGCACCGCCCGCCTGATTGAACGAAAGTTCATATTTCTCGCGGAGCTGGAAAGTGAGGTTTTCGCGCTTGAGGGTACCCGTAAGGCCGATTACGCCTTTGTGAAGGTTCCTGTCGGCATTGGGGATCCTCCAGAACTCGTACCCTATTTCGCCCGAGAGCCAGGGAGTGAACTTGTAGGCAGCACCGAGGACGCCGAAGTAGGCCTCGGTCTCGGTCACGTCGCTCATCGAGCGGTGCTCGAGATGGAGTATCATCATGGGATCGCCCCAGGACTTGATCGCTTCTACGGTAGCCCAGGTTCCGAAGTCGTCAGTAACCTGCTGGGCCGAGGCCCCGAGGCTTCCGAAAGCCATAAGGGCGAGGACGGGGATAAGGACAAGTTTTCTATTTCTCATCATCTGTCGGACGTTTTCTCACGACGAATACGTATGTCAGGAGGACAATGTTCATTATGAGGGAGTAAAGAATAGCCGGGATTGCCATCACCTCGTTTGCGAATATGAAGGGGCTTGACGCTATCGCTATCGCCTGGGCGGCGTTCTGCATTCCGACCTCGATGACTATTGTCCGTCTCTGGCGGGTATTGTTCCGGACAAGACGTGAGAGGAGCGAGGAGCAGAGTATCGCGAGAAGGATAAGGGCTATTACGATTACTCCGAGGGTTGTTATATTTGAAAAGATCGTTTTATAGTGCTGGATGAAGAAGACGGTTATCAGGACCATCAGGAGCGGGAAGGCAAGTTTTGTGAGGACACGGTCAATCTTTGACGCGCCATTGGGCCATAAATAATGGATAACGATGCCGACTACAACAGGCAGAAGCATAAGGAGAAGGTTCTGCTTGATAAGGTTTCCGACAGGGAGGGAGATTCCGACACTCTCACCTACCATATTGGTCGCCCAGCTCATAACGACAGGGATAGTGAAGAGGGTTATGATGCTTGAAAGAGCCGTCAGGATAACAGAAAGGGCGACATCGCCGCCGGCAAGTTTCGAGAACATGTTCGAGGAACTGCCGCCGGG
>JAKSJS010000133.1 GCA_024398155.1 Bacteroidales bacterium
CGAAGGATGGAAGGCTGTAATACTTCTCCACCAGCGCCTCAACAAGGCGACTGGATGCTGCGATTTCATGAACATGCGCGGTGTCCTCGAGCTTGTCAACAACGCCCCCGAAAAGGTCGCTCTCGTCCTTCATGGCCATACCCACAAGGACGCCGAGACCTTCGAGAACGGTGTTCCCCATGTCTCTACGACATCCTGCCTCTACAATGAGTCCAAAGGCACTATCTTCGGAGGAGTCGAGCGCCTTATCAACACTCCCGACGAGTCGGCTCTCGACGTTGTAGACGTCAATGTAAAGAAAGGCAGAATCAACATGTGGCGTGTCGGTTTCGGCTACAACCGCCTCATCAACACGACTCCCAAGCCTGTCAAGGCAGGGGAGAGCCTCAAGCTGAAGCCCTCGCTCAAGCATGTCGACAGCTGGAAGATATATGATGCCGACGGCCTCATTGTCCACAGCTGGGTTGGCTGGGAGACCGACGCCGTTCTCGAGAACAAGTACGCGACCCTCGAGGGCAGCTCCCTCAAAGCCCTCGCCCCCGGCGAAGTCGTTGTCGTCGCCACCGACGAAACCGCCAAGTCCCGCGAGTATTTCTACATCGTAGTTGAATAGTGTATATTCAGGCGTTTTCGGGGAATATTTGGCTAAGACTCCCCCCGATTCGCGGTTGTAACGGTGCCGCAGGAATAGCAGTTAGTTACTGTAGTTTTTATTGCTTGGAGAAAATTCTATCATATGTGTAGAATATTACGAAAATGATGCGTCATTTTTGTACTTATATAGGACAAATTACCAATTATAATGAAAAAAGTTCTATTTGTTATTATTGCGTTTGTGCTTGCTGCATGGCAGCTGAGTGCTCAAACTCCTTATAAGGCCCAGGTCGATTCCCTTGTCGCCTTAGCTCCTGCTTATAATGAATACAATACGATGAGAAGAGGTCTTTTCAACAACTTCCCGATAGGTCGCAAAGACATCGTTTTTTTTGGCGATTCCATTACTGACCGTTGTGAATGGGCTGATCTTTTCGGAAATAACAAGCACATAAGGAACCGTGGAATCAGCGGTGACAGAGTCAGGTGGATGTTCGACCGTTATGAACAAATTGCAGAAGGCAAGCCAGCAAAGATATTCTTCCTTGCCGGTGTCAATGACATACGTAATCATACCCATGCCAATGAAGTGTTCATGATGACTGTTGAACTTATGGCGCGAATCCATGAAATTTCTCCGAAGACTAAGATTTATGTCGAGAGCCTCCTTCCAATAAGATTGGACCGACCCGCAAACGCAAAGTTCCAGGAGGCGAATCTAACAGAAAGGATTGACAAGTGCAACGGATGGTTGAAGGAATGGTGCGATACTACGGATTATGTCACATTCATTGATGTAGCTTCATCTCTTAAGGATGAAAACGGAGAGATGATTGGGGATTATACAATAGATGGCCTCCATCCTAATTTTTTAGGCTATTCTGTTTGGAAATCACTAATAGAAAAGTATGTAAAGTAGAGCCGACGGCTTATATATAAAGATGCCCCGGTGGCCTGAAATGGCCATCGGGGCATTATCAGTTCAAGGCATCAAGTAATTACTGGTCCTTGGCGCAGCGGACTGAGCCTGCGTGTGCTTTCGAGGCACCTGAACCGGAGTCATAGTCTGGTTTCACGTAAGGAACCTTGACGCCCTCGGTATATCCTGTACCGATCTGCCACCACCATCCCTGGTTAGCGTTGGTAGAGTTTCCGCGGGGAGTAACCCATGTTCTGTTGTCGGTTCCAACACCGGAGAGAGGACCGTTACCGATATTGCGGTAGCCTGTTCTTACGAAGATTGCTCCGCTGATATTGAAATGGCAATCACCTGTCTCGATGTTCTCGACATAAGTGATGGGAGCGGCTGCGATGAATTTACCGGACTCCTCATATTTCCAGACATGGTATCCAAAAGGACATGGGTTGGCCTCTACGTTCCAGTCGGCACCCTGGGAAGGAAGGTTTGCAACACCGGCGATAGCGACGGTCGGAAGTTTACCGCAGCTGAGAGTCGTTGCCTCGTGTGTATATCCTTGCTCCGTGAATGCAGTCGTAGGATTGAGACGCTTGAAGTCATCGGCGTATTTGATATTCTTGTTAACTACAAAGAATGTAGTTGCACCGGGAGTGAAGGCTGTCTCCTCGCTGCTGTCGCCCTTGCGTGGACCGGGGAGGGGATCCTTGCGGCCCCACTGGAAGAGCAATCCGCGGCCGGCATCCTTGTCACGGCTGTTGGAGGAGTTCGCGTCGAAGAGTGTGCCAGCACCGAGAGTGCGGTCCATAATTGTACAGCCGGCAGCAGTGATGTCAGCTACTCGGGTAGTGATCCAGATATGGTAGCTGTAGATAATCTCTTTGGTTGCGTCACAAACGGCAACACCGACGTTACCTACCTGGAAGTCCTCGGGAACGGTGAAGCAGACTTTGCCGTCCTCAAGCTTGATCTCGGAGATGAGCTTGTTGAAAGTGGCCTCATCATCGGACTGCCACCAACCGGATGTAGCCCATACCAGTTCGGCACTTGCGCCATTTGTGATTTTTGTACCCTTTCCTGTCCCGTCGGGAATTACAGCATCAAAGGTGTAGTCACCGGCATTATTGACCATATAACAGTTGGCGTATCCAGCGTCAGAGAGGTCGGCAGATTTCCCTTTGCCCTTATATACAGTTGTGAGGGCCTTTGTGGTAGCAGCGCGGGTGATGACGACATCCTCGTCATACGCCACCATGCTCTTTCCTTCGCTGTCATACACGGTGTACGTGATCTGGCTGTATGTGCCGGCAGGAATACAGAAGCAGAATGATGCTCCATCCTTGATTGAGACACCTTCTGTAGGGAGTGTGAGCGACATCGCGTTCGAGCCGGAAGTGACCTCTATCGAATAGTCTTCGGTATTGATATCTACGCTTCCGCAGATTCCTACGCCTTCGATTTCGACGCCAGTGATTGTAGCATCAGCCTTAAGAGCAAGTTCGAATATGCCGAGAACGGGATGGAACTCGAGATCCTTGGTCGTGCCTGCGCCGATCATCGGCATTACGCCTCCGGCGAGGCCGCCTTCAACGTAGGCCTGTACACCGGGGAGAGTGTAGCTGACCTTGTCGGCTGAGAGTGCGCTTGCGCTTGAGTAGGGATAAAGGGCAACATATTTTGTCTGCTCCTCGACCTTCTTGACTTTCGTTATGAACTTCGCGTTCTGGCCATCAGTCAGCTGATCGACGACATAAAGAACGTTGGTCTGGGTTTTCGTGCCGCTTGTCCCGACGAATGCAGAGATTTCATCGCTCTCGAGCCAGGAAATCTCAGTCCCTTCGACAGCGGTCTTGGTGATGCCCTCAGCGATTTTTCCGTTGAGGACAAGGCCATCGTCCTGCTTGGGCTGATCGGGTTCCGGCTTTTCCTGGCAGGAAACAGCGACTGCCGCAATGGCGGCGAGAGTTGTAAGTGCTAAATGGATTCTTTTCATAATAAGGTGTTATAATTAGTGAATATTGACTTGCTATTTCAATACGACTTCCTCTGCGATGTCGCGAAGTTTCTTTGCTGTCGCTGCGTCTATGCCGCAATCGGATACAGTTGAACTGAAAGCCTCGCGATATATCGTAAGGTAGTTGACACATGATTTGAGATATGAGCCGTTGACGCCGGGATGTTTGCTGTCTGAATAGAAGAGTGAACCGATTCCGGCGGCATTGGCCTTGAGGAACGCGTCGCATATGGGGCTTATTCCGCAATTTACCCGGGAGTCTTCGGCAATCGATTTGCATCCGGCCTTGAGCTTGTCTGCAAAGGCTTGTTCGGTGCCGTATCCGTACCAGCTTGAGGCAGGATATGACCATGTGTTCTCAAGATAGATCTTCGGATTTGTCGAGTGGGCGCGGAAGCGGGCGACTATGTTGCGGGTTCCGTCGAGCGCGTCAGCGTTCGCTACGGGATCGTCTGCATAAGCCGAATGCTGGGTGCTCTGGTCCTGAAGGATTACGACATCATATCCGCCTTCGTCGATGAGAGCCTTTGAAAGATCGAACGTGAGGTGCTGATTGAACGTACGTCCCGAAATGGGGTTGGCCCTCATCCTTATCTCGTGTCCCTCGCTTCGGGCTATTTCCTTGAGCATCCATGGCGACCCGTTATAGAAGGTGAAGGAGTTGCCGATGATCGCGAATTTCTTCGTGTCCTTGACGGCAATTCCGGGATATGCCTGGATAGTGCAGCTCTTGAAGGTATGGCGCTGGATGAAGGCTGCGGCGGTTGAGGGCTTGTATGCCGAGCCGTTGACGGCGATTGCGCCGGCGCAACGTACTCTCATCTTGAGGTTTTCGCTTTCGTATCTGCGACCGAGTTTGAAACTCTGGACGAAAGTTGTGTTGTTGTCGGGACTGGATACCTTGACGCACGAGAAGGAATACTTGATCGAACTGTCCTCAGACGCGGTCTTGAGATCTTCCGCGACAGATTTCCATGTTCCATCCTCGTAATATTCGAAAATCCAGTACTTGGGAGAGGCAGTCGAACTGACAGCGAAGGAAAGCATGAAGTCGACGCTTGTTCCGGCCGCCATCTCCTTAATTGGTACTGAAAAGAGGAAGTAGTCACCGACTGAAATGTTCGAGCAGCCGATGGTCGTGTTCGAGTTCTGGGCCGCG
Organism: Bacteroidales bacterium; assembly: GCA_024398155.1. Taxonomy (GTDB): domain Bacteria; phylum Bacteroidota; class Bacteroidia; order Bacteroidales; family UBA932; genus Cryptobacteroides. The sequence continues at coordinate 4,684 of JAKSJS010000133.1, forward strand.
AAAACGGGGGAGACGTCTTCTTTGGTGCCGACGAAGGTAATTGTCGAATTGTCCTTTCCTTCACCGGCGTGGGCATAACTGATATGCTCCTGAGTCCAAAGATAGTTGTACGTTCCGTTGGCCGAAGAGGGGAATTCCCATTTCGAAGGGAAACAGTTCTTCGTTATCGGCTTCTCGTTCTCCTTTTCGAGGGAAACAGTCAGTTCTTTCGGACGGACGACCTCCTGTACGTATTCGTTGCCGTATATGTCCTTCAGCTTAAGTGTAACCGTAGAAGTCGCGCTTGAGGTTGATACCTTGAACATATGGGCTACCTGGCGGCAGGTGTAGGAGTTGTTGAGCGTTGAACTTGCCCAATACTCCTCTGCGTCATAGGCAATCACATGCTGGGGATCGTATGCCGTCGACACTTCGACC
>JAKSJS010000134.1 GCA_024398155.1 Bacteroidales bacterium
GTCGATGACTCCTGTGGAGGCGATGTAGGCTCCGTAGTAGGGATTGTCGTGATTTACCATGAGGGATCCTTCCTTCCATCTCATCATATCCCACTGGCGGTGGCCTTCCATGACGAGTTCGACAGTACGCTCACGGCGTATCTCGAGGATGACGCCGAAGTTCGCGTCTCCGCTGTCAGTATTGGGATAGTAGGAGGCGAGAAGGGCGTCCGGGGCGGCGTTCGCGGCCTCCATGATGAGGCCGGGCATGCCGACGCGTCCGCGGATTACGTTCACGGTCCTGTCTATGTCACTCTGGGTAATGGTCCCGAGTTCAGCCTTTGCCTCGGCGTATGTCAGGAGCACTTCGGGATAGCGGATGATGGGAAGGTCGAGAGTTCCCTTTCCCGAGGAATTCTTCGCTGTTACAGACTCATATTTGACGGGCTGGTAGCCTGTAACTCCCTTGAGGTAGGGGATTGCGCTTCCCTTGACCTTCGAACCGGCACACTGGACGGTCTGGGCAAGGCGGGGGTCACGGTCCTTCGTCTCTTCGGCGAAACTCATAGTCTCGTATCCGGGGACGGTGGTGATGCTCTTGCCGTTCTTGAGGAGGTAGTGGTTCATGAAGCGTCTTGTGAAACCGGCACGCGAGTTGGCCAGGTCGTGACGTATGTCGTTCCCGAGGATGTCGCCGTAGACACGTGCGAGGATGTACTCATCAGTGTTTGCATCCTCAGCAACGAACATGTCGCGGTAGATTGTCGCTCCGGTTGCGAGCTTGTACTGACCTCCGTCGATGACGGCCTTGGCGGCAGCGGCAGCTTCCTCAAGGAAGAAGTCGGCGCCGATCGTACGGCCCTCGACCTCGACGTCAGGGAGACCATGATACTTGCGGAATGTGCCTTCGTAGAGGGCTGCGCGGGCCTTCATGGCAAGAGCAGTCCACTTGTTGACCTGGGAGACATTCTTCGCGGCGGGAAGATATTCAGCAGCCTTGTCGAAGTCTTCCATGACCTTGTACATTACGTATGCGCGGTCGTCGCGGGCCTTCTGGAGAAGGGCCTCGTCTCCGGAACCGATGACCCGGTCATACCAGGGGACGTCTCCGTAGTTCCTTACCTTGACAAAGTAGAAATATGCGCGGAAGAAGTAGCCGACGGCGTCCCAGCGGGCGCGGACGCCGGGATCCGTACAATGGACCGAGTTCTCGATCATGTAGTTGATGTTCCTCAGCTGGGTCCAGCTCCAGGTCTCCGTCGCTGCGCTTCGGGAGCCCTTGATGCAGCCCTGAGGGTCATTGTCGATGATGTCGTCGCAGTTCATCTCTGTGATGTCTGTGTCGGGGAGCATCGTGTAGAAAGCGTTGGACCACAGCTCGAAGTCCGTTGCGGTCATGAAGTATGATTCCGGAGTTACGGTGTCTTCGGGGAATCGGTTGAGAAGGCCGTCACAGGATGTGAGGACCATCGAAGCCAGAATGGTAAAGAGTATAGTCTTTTTCATGTCAGTGTCCTCCGTTTTTAAAAGTTGATGTCAACGCTGAATGTGAACACCTTCGAGTAGAAGTAACCGACTCCGGTGTTGCTGGCGTTGGTGGAACTGCTGAGCGTGAGCTCGGGATCCACGGTCTTGCAGTATTTCTTGATGGGAGACCAGTACCAGAGATTCTCGCCGTTGAAGGCGACGCGCAGGCTGTCTATCCATGCCACCTTCTTGAACGGGACCGTGTATCCGAGGCTGAGGTTCTTCAGACGGATATAGGCGACATTCTGGAGATAGTAGTCGTTGACGTTTCCGAGAGGGCCGTCAGCGCGGGCGATGTAACCTCTCTGGCGGGGGAAATATCCGTCCTTGTTGGTCTCGGTCCAGCAGTATTTGTCGAAGTCCTTGTGGACGAATGACGTCATAGGGTTCGCATACGGGCCGAAGAAGTCGGAGGCGTACTTGCCCGAGTCGGAGGAGATGTTGGGATACCAGTCCTGGTGGCCGACGCCCTGGAAGAAGGCCGACAGGTCGAAACCGTACCAGTTGAGGTCGAAGCGGAAGGAGTAGGACCAGCGGGGAAGGCTGTTTCCTATGATCATGCGGTCGCCGGGATCCTTGACGGTGTTGCTGCCTTTGCTGATGCGGCCGTCCTTGTTGGTGTCGATGAACTTCATGTCGCCTTCGAGGAGCTTCTGGCCGGGGTCAGTTCCCTTCGATGTGAAGATCTTTGTATAGATCGCGTCGGAGGCTTCCCAGTCTATTGCGTTCTGGTAGATCTCCGCTTCTTTGTCTGACGAGAACAGTCCGCTTACGTGGTAGCCCCAGATCTCGCCGAGTGTCTGTCCTACATAGTGGTTGCCGAGGACCATGTCGTCATTCTTGAACTTCGTGATCTTCGTCCTGTAGTCGCCGAGGGTGGCGGTAAGGCCGTAGCTGAAGGGCCTGCCGGCCACGTCCACCTTGTCCTGCCAGCGGAGATAGAGTTCATATCCGGTGGTCCTCATCGCGGCGTAGTTGGTCTTGGGTGTGTTCGCGCCGTAGACCGAGGGAAGCGTCATGGCTGAAGTCAGCATGTTGTCGGTGTCACGTATGTAGGCATCGGCATTGAAGGTCAGGCGTCCGTCGAATAAACCGGTGTCGAGGCCGATGTTGTAGGTCGTAACGGTCTCCCAGGTCAGGTCAGATGCGATAGGGTCGCTGACGCTCGCATAGTTGGGCAGACTGGAACCGTCGAAGGTGTAGCCGTTCATTATGCTGTCGGTCGATATCTGGTCGATATAGGCGTAGTAGCTGGATACCTGCTGGTTGCCGAGGCTTCCGGCGGAGATGCGCAGCTTGAGGTTGTTCATCACGTGCTTTGCGGGCTCGAAGAACTTCTCCTCGCTGATGCGCCATCCGGCGGAAGCGGAGGGGAAGAAGCCCCAGCGGCTTCCGGGAGCGAAGCGTGAGGAGCCGTCGGCGCGCCCGCTCACTTCGAAGAGATACTTCCCTTTGTAGTCATAGTTCGCACGTGCGAAGAATCCGAGGGTCCTAAGGGTGCTTATGGACTGCTGGAGGGTAATCTCTCCGGTCGCGACGGCAAAGGTCGCGAGGTTGTCGTTGGTCAGGTCGTACTGCTTGCCCTGCATTGTGGAATAATGATAGTCCATGTACTGGGTACCGGCCACGAAGGTGAAGTGGTGGTCACCGCCCTTGCCGTAGCTGTCCTTGTACGTGAGGTAGGCGTCGACGTTGTTCTGGATGAGGCCGTAGTGGTTCTCCTGGTAGACGTTCTCCACCTGTTTGGCGGACTTGTATTCTACGAACTCGTCAATTGTCGAGGAATATTTGTAAGTATTGTTGCGGTAGCGGTTCTTGGGGTCGCGCATCTTGATGCCGTAGGAGGCGGTGAGCTTGAGCTCGGGGATTATCTCATAGTCAAGCTGGTTGTTGAGCGTTACCGTGCGGACTATCTTCTCGTTGAATGTCTTGCCGGAGGCGAGCATACCCGCGATGCCGGAACCGAGCTGGGAGCTTGAGAGCTGGGAGGGCTTCTCATTGATGGACCCGTCGGGGTTGAAGGGCAGGAAGGAAGGGGAGAGGTAGTTCTGGAGGTAGGCTATCGTGGTCTCATAGTTGGTGAGGCCGGGGAAGGCCATCCTGGACCTGTCAAAGCTTATGTTGTTCGAATATTTGAGCTTCGGGGTAAGCTTGACGCCTACTTTCGAGCGGAAGGAGTAATCGGTGTAGCCGCTCTCGCCCAGGGCGAAGATGCCCTGATTGTAAAGGTAACGGCCGCTGAAGTAGTAATTGAAATTGTCGTTGCCACCGTTGACCGACACGTTATGCTCGTGCTGGAGGCGGTTGCGGTTGTAGAGATAGCCGAACCAGTCGAAGTTCGCGTAGTATTTGTAGTTGCCGTTCGCATCGGCGTCAATCCAGGGGCGGGCGGGGTCCTCGACCTTGTCGTTGGCCCTTTCAAGGAGCTTGATGAGCTCGTCGCCGGAGTAGTTGTAGAAGTAGTCGGTGTTGCCCTGGACGCTCTGACGGAAGTAGTTCTCCATCGTGACGAAGTCGTATCCGCAGGTGATGAAATCCGTGGAAGTCGTATTCTGGGCGAAACCGACGCGGCCGCTGTATTTGATGCGGGCGCGCTTCACGCCTTCCTCCGAGGAACCGGTCTTGGTCGTCACGAGGATGACGCCGGCAGATGCTTTCGCTCCGTAGATGGATGCTGCTGAGGCATCCTTGAGGACGGATATGGACTCGATATCATTGGGGTTGACGGCCCTGAGGTCCATCTCGATGCCGTCGACGAGGATCAGCGGCGAGGCTGAGTTGATAGAGGCCGCACCGCGGATGTCGATGTTGTAGGAGGACTCGGGGGAGCCGGTGCCCATGGTGATGTTGACAGAGGGGTCGAGACCCTGGAGGGCGGTGGCGGCGTTAACTACAGGACGGTCATTGAGTTCCTTGGCGCTGATCGTGGCGACGGCACCGGTGAGGTTCTCCCTCTTCTGGGTGCCGAAGCCGACGACTACGACGCTCTCGAGGACTTCGGTGTCCTCGAGGAGGACGATGTCAATCACGTCACTCTTGGCTACGACGGCTTCGCGGGACGAGAATCCGAGGCTGGAGAATTCAAGGATGTCGCCTTCCTTGAGGCCCGGGATCTCGTAGCGGCCGTCGATGCCGGTGATGGCTCCGCTGGTCGTTCCCTTGATAAGGACGCCGGCGCCGATAAGGGGCTCGCCGTTACGGTCGAGGACGGTTCCGCGGATTGTCCTTGTCTGGGAAGGGGTCTTCGCCGGAGTCAGGACTATCTGGTTGCCCTTGATCTCGAAATTGATCCTTATGGGGGAAAGGAGTTCCCTCAAGACCTCGTCAATGGGTCTGTTCTCGGCATTGACCGATACCTTCGTCGAAGTGTCGACCGATTCCGAGTCGTAGAAGAAAGAATAGTTCGTACTGCTCTCGACCGAATTTATCGCTTCGGAGAGAGGGGCACCGCTTACTTTCAACGTCACCGACTGGGCGAGGGCCAGAGGGCCCGCCGCCAGGGCGAGAAGCGTTGCCAATAGGATACCTTTGATCTTGTTCCGCATATTATGCTAGTATATAATA
>JAKSJS010000135.1 GCA_024398155.1 Bacteroidales bacterium
ATCGGGGGTCAACGCTTATTCAGCGCGAGGGGTCACACGCGCGCGTTTTTTCCAGCTGGGACCAATGAATCGAGTTCATCCGTATGCGCGGATGAATGACAGTAACGTACCCACAAACTTTCAAGTACAGTTACGGCATAAGAAGCAGATGAAATGTCAAATACTTTGATCAGCATGGATTCTTCGAAATCAAATACGGCCGCACTGTAGTACAGTACACCTTCGAAGAGTTCGGGGCCAAATCATATAATTTTTTACCAGTTCTGCGGCAACGAAATTTGTATTATACTAAAAACACATCTAGTAAATTTTTGTTTTTTACAAAAAACAGCATACCTTTGTGCATAAAGATAATAATGTAAATGGAAAAGCTTTTCGAAAGACATGACAACTATCTGGCAGATGTCCCCATGGGCTATGTCCGTAAAATAGCAAGCAAGATAGACTGGAACTCACGGCTGATCGCCATCAAAGGTCCCAAGGGCGTCGGCAAGTCGACGATAATGCTTCAGCATATCAAGAACAATTTTGCCGCTGACGACAGGCATGTCCTGTACTGCTCTGCAGATACAAGCTATTTCACGACGCACACTCTGGCCCAGACCGCCGACATGTTCGTAAAAATCGGTGGAACCCATATCTTTATTGATGAGATTCATAAATACAAAGGATGGAGCAGCGAGATAAAGGAGATATATGATGCACACAAGAGCCTTAGGATTGTCATCAGCGGCTCTTCCCTGATAAGGCTTAATGATGGGGATACAGATTTGTCCAGAAGGATGGTTCCATACCTGATTCCGGGACTGTCATTCAGAGAGTTCCTCCTGATGGAAAAAGGAATAGCCATAGACAGTATCAGCCTTGACGGCCTGCTTGAGTCCCCAAACAGTTTCTGCACTGCCGTCAAGGGGAAATGTCACCCACTGGAATTTTTCAATGACTATCTGAAAAAAGGGTATTATCCATTCTACTTTGAGAGCAGGAACACTTATCCGATACAGGTTGAGAATGTCATCGACTACATCATAAACGTGGAACTGACACAGCAGCGGGGACTTGAAGTCGGGAACACCAGGAAGGTAAAGGCACTGCTCAAGGTCATATCGAATTCGGTTCCATATGAGGTGGATATACAGAAGCTGTCAAAATCCATCGGGATAGAAAGGGCAACTGTCCTCAAGTATTTGAAGTATCTTGAGGAAGCGAAGCTCATAATCCGGCTGTTCCAGAATCTGGACAGGGTTGGAGACCTTCAGAAACCCGACAAGATTCTCCTTGACAACACCAACCTGATGCATATCCTTGCAGATTCATCTCCTGTCATCGGAACCTTGCGCGAATGTTTCTTCTGCAACCAGCTGATATCGGCCGGACACAAGGTGGAATATGGTGGCATCAAGACAGGTGATTTCAGAATAGATGATTCAAGGGTCGTAGAGGTCGGAGGTGCCGACAAGGACTTCTCTCAGGTAAGCGACGAAACTGATGCTTATGTGGCCGCAGATGATATAGACAGCGCCATTGGCAAAAAGATACCTCTCTGGGCTTTCGGCATGCTTTATTGATACGGCCAGGTGTCACCTGAAAACTTGTAGAGTTCGACGGACGTAGCCATATCAGGTATCCAGATATGGAAAGGGGACGTTAAACGATTACGTTTGCGCAGCCGCAGTTCCATCCGGGGGAATCCGAGGCCAATATTCCCCGAAGCCGCGCACCGCCTGCTCAGTCTCTGTGTTTTGTTGCCCTGGGGTGGGCGGTAAGGTAGACTTTCCTCAGCTGTTCGATGGTGGCGTGGGTGTAGATTTGGGTCGCGGCGAGGGAGGAGTGGCCGAGCGTGTCCTTTATCGAGTGGAGGTCGGCGCCGTCGTCCAGAAGTTCCGTCGCGAGGGTGTGGCGGAAGACGTGGGGGGATTTCCTCTCCGTTACGCCTCCCAAGGTCGCCAACTCGGATTTTATCATCCTGTCGACGAATACGGGATACATTCTTTTCTTGCTTGGAGTAACGAAGAGTGGCTCGTCATGAGACCTTTCCCTGCCGGTCATCGATTCGACCTGCTGCAAGTAAAGTGAAAGTTCTTCGGACAGGGTGTCGACAAGGGGGATTTCCCGTACTTTGTCGCCTTTTCCGTGGACTCGTATGACTTTTCTCGCGAAATTTACGGAATCGATGTTGAGGCCGATGAGCTCTGCGCGGCGCATGCCGGTCCCGTAGAGGGTCGCTATGACGGCCCTTGAGAGGACCTTCATGTAGTCGGTCCCGCGGGGCTCCGCAAAGTACTTCTCCATCGCCTCCTGGCGGAAGAACTCCGGCAGACGTTTTTCAACCTTGGGCCTTTTTACCTGGGCTGCCGGATTGGACTTTATGATCCCTCTCCTCAGGAGATAGCGGCAGAAGCTCCGGAGCGCAGAAAGATGGAGGGAAACGGTCTTGGGGGAGAGCCCCTCTTTGTCGGCGAGATGGACTTCGTAGGAGCGTATGAGGCTGAATTTGAGGCTCTCGACGAGAGTCTTCCCGTCCTCGGCGCCGACGAAGGCGGCAAACCTCGAGAGGGCATCGGAGTAGAGGTCCAAAGTCCTCGGAGAGTACCGACGGACCCCGGATATGTAGTCGAGGAAATCGTCTATGAGCTTTATTTCAGCCATAAGGCTACTTTACAGGAGTGAGGCCGAGTTCCGCGGCTTTTTCCCTCATCAGGCGGTCCGCCGCCTCGAACTCGTTGGGAATCAGGCCGTCGAGTATGGCGTCCTTGACATAATCCTTGAGGACTGCAATAGTCTTGCAGGGCTCTATGGCGAAGAGATCCATTATGTAGTTGCCGTCTATCGGGTTCTTGAAGTTGCGGACGGCGTCCTTGGCTTCGACCTCGACGAGTTTCTTCTCGACGAGCTCGAAGTTCGAGTGGAGCCTCTCGACCTTCCTTGGGTTCTTGGAGGTTATGTCGGCGTTGCAGAGCACCATGAGGTCCTCGATGTCGTTGCCAGCCTCGAAGAGAAGCCTCCTTACGGCGCTGTCCGTCACTTCGTCGGTCACGAGCGCGATAGGGCGGAGATGGAGCTGGACGAGCTTCTGGACGTATTTCATCTTCTCGTTGAGAGGCATCTTGAGCTTTTGGAATATCTTGGGGACCATGCGGCCGCCGATCACTTCATGGCCGTGGAAGGTCCATCCGGCCACGGGGTCGAAGCGCTTGCTGGCGGGCTTTCCGACGTCATGGAGGAGAGCCGCCCAGCGCAGCCAGACATTGGGGCTCTTCCTGACGGAAGTCACTTCGACGCCGTCGACAAGCTCGGTGTCGAAGAGCTCGCCGCGGGCTATAGCCTCCTCCTCGAGCCTTGCGCAGTTGTCGAGGACTTCGAGAGTATGGGAGAAGTTCTCCTTGTGGCCCTTGCCGTCGAGGGTCTCAGCACCCTTCAGGCGCTCGAGCTCGGGAAGGACGACGCTCAGCATGCCGGTCTCGTCCATCAGCTTGAAGGCCATCGAGGGCTTTGGGGTCACGAGTATCTTGTTGAGCTCCTCGGCGACCCTTTCCATAGAGAGGATCGACATGCGGTCGGTGTTTCTCCTTATGGATTCTATCGACTCGGGGACGATCCTGAACTCAAAACCGGGTTTGGAGAGTTTCGTCGCAAAGCGTATCGCGCGGAGCATCCTCAAAGGATCGTCCGAATAGGTCGTGTCGGGGTCGAGGGGGGTCCGAATGATGCCGGCGGCAAGGTCCTTGATCCCTCCGAAGGGGTCCACGAGGGCCCCGAAGTCCTCCTTCTGGAGGCTGAAGGCCATCGCATTGATCGTGAAGTCGCGGCGGAGCTGGTCCTCTTCGAGGGTGCCGTCCTCAACGACAGGCTTGCGGGAATTGCGGTCGTAGGACTCTTTACGGGCGCCAACGAACTCGACCTCCATGCCGTGGTACTTGAGCATGGCTGTCCCGAAGTTGCGGAATACGCTCACGTTGCTGCCGACCTTGGCGGCGACGGCCTCGGCAAGGGCTATGCCGCTGCCTTCGACGACGATGTCGATATCCTTGGACTCCCTTCCGAGGAAGCAGTCACGTACGTATCCTCCAATCACGAAGGCACGCACGCCGAGCTCTTCGGCCGTGTCCGACACTATCTTGAAAATCTTTCCCTCAAGGAATCCGGATGTTATCGTAGCGCTCATCTTGCTATTTCTTCATATTTAGGGAGGGCGGTAAGGAAGCCCTCTCCCTTGTGGTAGGCAATGGTTGAATTGCCGTTAGTTATCATTATATATTGTACGTCGAGGACGAGGTTGTACCTTATTGTCTGCTCGAGAACCTCTTTCGAGAGCCTGACCTCAGGCCTTTTGCATTCCACGACGGCAAGGGGTTTTAGGTCCCTTCCATACACGAGGATGTCGGCCCTGTAGGGCTTGTCGCCGAGCTTGAAGCCGACCTCGCTCATCATCATGTGCTCCGGGACTCCGAGGCTGTCGCGGAGGACGCCGATGAACCACTGGCGCACCTTCTCCTCGGGCGTCAGGGCGACTTCCTTCTTTCTCAGCGGATCCCAGACCATCATATTCCTATTTCTTCCATTCTTCGGGTATCGGAGACTTGAAGTACAGCTCCTCACCGGTAACGGGGTGGATGAATCTCAAGGTCGAGGCATTGAGGCAGAGCCTTCCGAAGGGGCTCGTCAGCGCCCCGTACTTGCGGTCGCCCGCAACGGGGCAGCCGAGCACTTCGGCGGAGTGGACCCTTATCTGGTTCTTCCGGCCTGTCTCGAGGAGGAAGCGCACGAGCGAGTAGGACTTCGTATAGCGCCCGTCGCTGCGGCTCCCGAGCCTCGCGACCACCTTGTATCTCGTAACGGCTTTCTTCGAGCCGCGCGTCTCAACGGGGGAGGAGCTGACCTTGAGGGACCTCGGGTTCTCGTAGAGCCAGCTCTCGATAACGCCCTCCGACGCGGCGGGTACGCCTTCGAGGACGGCGTCATATCCTCTTTCCAGTACGCTTGTGTCCCAGCTTTCCTGGAGACTGTCCTTGGTCTTCTGGTCCCTGGCGAAGATGACGACGCCGGAGGTG
>JAKSJS010000136.1 GCA_024398155.1 Bacteroidales bacterium
TTACGATTGAATTGGCCAGTTCGACAGGTATCGTCACATCAGTGGTGTCGCCGCCGTTTACAGCGAATTCGGCAGAGCCGGTGAAGTAGGGCTTGTCGAATCCCTCAACGCCTTCCTCACCGTAAGTGGCGGTAACGCTGTAGTTACCGGCGGGAAGCGGAGTCGCCGCGTCCCAGTCGGCGATAAGACCGTTCCATACTGTTTCAGACGCGTCATTAGTGATGACGATGGTGAAGTTTCCGGCGACAGGAAGGGTCGTGAACTCGGAAACCTGGCTCTTCGTTGCGATGTCGGCAACACTTTCATTGCTGTTGACATCGAACGAAATCATACCTCTGTTGTCGACAGCCTTCACCGCCTTGTTACAGGAAACGGCTGAGACCGCGAGAAGAATGCCGAGAGCTAATTTCAAATTCTTCATTTGTTTGGTTTTAAAAATGGTTAATGAATCTATTGTGTTTAATTTGCTATCGAGACTGAAATGTTGTCGAGGTACAGATAGTAGGCGCAGTTGGCAGCTATCTTGGAGGTATTGCGCGTCGTGCAGGGCCACCATACGAAACGGGAGGTGGAACCGATATTGTCGACGACTCCGGAATAGTGCGACATGTTCTGGAGGCTTTCCGACTTATGGTTGGAGGACGTGTAGAAGGTACCGCTGATACTGTTCTGGTTGTTACCGTCTATCTTGGAGTTCATGGAGGAAGTGTGGGTACCGAGGCGGAAGTATGCGACCTCATTGTTCGTATCGTTGGTCTCCATACCCTCGGGGATGTAGAAGGAATAGTCGAACTCGAGACGTACACTTACGGAATGACCAGACTTGATCCTCGCTAGAGCGGGAGTATCGAGACGGCCGCAGTAGCGTCCGACAACCCATGCTCCGGACTGATACCTTACGTTGATACGTATCTTGTCGCCCTCGAAGAGGCCGACACGGGCGGCGTTCCATCCGGCATCGGGCATGTAGTCGTTGAGGAGATGGCCGGTGACATCCATGTCGTTGTTGATGTCAAGGCCGCCAGATATGTCGATGGCACTATTGTAATAAGCGTCATGATACTCGTATGCGCGGGCACTGTCGAAGTTCTCGAAGAGCAGATAGGGCACATCGCCCAGGTCGATCGTAGCCACATGGCCGTCCACGCTTATCGCAGAAGCGGGTACAGGAACGTCAGCAATCGCATTGGGTGAATCGAAAGTGACAGTGGCGGAGCCGGCGGCGACGGTTGAGCAAAGGGTCTCGAACCAGGAGCCATAGCTCTCACCGAGGAATTCCTCCTCAGTCACGATGTCGCGGTAGAGGCCTTCAGTATTGTTATGGGAATACAGGCTCGTCGAGCCGCTCTTTATGTCGAAGAAGTCTATCGCCTCGCCGAGATAGTTGTTGCCGACCTTGCAGATAAGCCTGTAGTAAGGCTGGGAATCGACAGCGCTGAGACGGGCGGGAGTCGAATGGCCGGGAAGGAAGCTCCTTGCGGTGAGCCAGATAGGATCGATTGTGTATCTGTCAGTCGAAGTATAGGCGACGATATCTAACGCATCGCCGGAAGAGAAGCTCGAGGCATGGGGGAAGACTGAAGCCGCGATGTAATCCCTCGAGTCAGCAGAGGAATTGGAGACGGGCTCAGCGCATTCTACAGTTATAGTGGAGGTTCCATTGGAAAGGACAGGCTCGGAAGCGCCCTTGAAGTCAACGGAAACGTCTCCGGCAGCCTCATAAGGGAGGGTTATGATGAGTTCTTCTATAGCGTCGCCTCCGAAGGAAGTATCGCCTTCGGGTATGTAGAAGCGGAGGACATGGAGGAGATGGTTGAAGGCCATGGACATGTTGGAATGGTCCTCGACCTCGGGAAGGCAGGCGAGCTCATGGAAGGCGACGGGAGTCGCGAGCATGAGGTCTGCGCCGCCGGAGACCTTGCCGTCCTGGCGGGACGGGAGCTTTACGAGAGCCGTCGTCCCGGATACGGAGACAGGCCTCGGATAAAGAGCGTAGTAGGTATAGTTGCCCTCGCTCATGGGTTCGAGAAGGGTCGCGGTGAAGAAGGCGCGGCCGCCGTCGATACCATGGATGCAGAAGTCCTTGTTGTTGAGGTTGTAGCCGCCGGCCTCATTTTCGGCCCATACGGATATATGGTCATCTTCGGCCCAGTCGGTAGACAGGCCGTCGTCACCTATTACGGTACGAGTTAACTGGCCGGCATAAAAGCCGACAGTAAGGGGTTGATTTTGAACAGTGATGGGGTCGGTTTCTTCACGGGCGCAAGAGAACAGCGCAACAGAGCACAACACGGCCGTCAGGACTGGTCGGATTCTTATTCGTCTCATTTTTAAGTTAAGAATTCTAATCGAATTCGCCCTCAAATGTACGACAAATAATCCGAATTTCCAAATCCTACTACTTCGTAGTATAGCGTTCGGGGTACATGGCGGCGTATCCGTGGGCCTCGTAAAGGGCCTGGAGACGGTTCGTATCGCCACGGGCGTCGTCAGTCAGCTCGAAGAGTTCGCCGCGGCCGACTTCCTTCTTCTCGTAGTCGAAATGGCCCATGTAGACGGGGATGCCGGCTTCACGGGCTATCGTATGGTAGCCTGTCTTCCAGCGTTTCGTCGCGCGGCGGGTGCCTTCGGGACATATTACAAGATGGAGGTCGCCTTCCTCATTCTCCATTTCGTGGATGAGGCTGCGGACGAGACCTTCGGCATGGCCGCGGTCGACGGGGATGCCGCCCATGGCCTTGAGGATGGGGCCGAGAGGCCAGAAGAAGGCTTCCTTCTTTATCATTGTCTTCATGCGGCCGCCGACAGAGCGGTAGTAGATATATCCTACGACGAAATCGTAGATCGACGTATGGGGAACGCCGACTCTGATGCACCTTTTCTCGGGGACCTTGGGCGCGGTGGCCTGCCATCCCATCATCTTGAGAAGGAACCGGGCGAATGTCTGCGTCATCTCGCTATAGGTCTATGCCGTCAAGTTCCTCTTCGGACTTGAGGTTGGCTTTGATGAAGTTCTGGCGGTCGATAGTGTTGTCGCCCATGTAGAACTCCATGAGGTTCAGGATGTTTTCCTTGTCGCTTAGCTTGACCTCGTCAAGACGCATGCCCTCGCCGATGAAGTCGGAGAACTCGACATGGCTGATCTCTCCGAGACCTTTGAATCGGGTGATCTCGACGCCGGTCTTGAGAGCCTTTATCGCCTTCTCCTTCTCGTCTATCGAGTAGCAGTAGCGGATCTCCTTCTTGTTCTTCACACGGAAGAGAGGAGTCTGGAGGATATGGACATGACCACGGCGGACAAGGTCGGGATAGTACTTGAGGAAGAAGGTCACGACCAGCATGCGGATATGCATACCGTCGTCATCGGCATCGGTCGCTATGACGATATTGTTGTAGCGGAGGTTGTCGAGGTCGTCCTCGACTCCGAGAGCGGAGATGAGGAGGTTGAGCTCCTCGTTCTCGGCCACCTTCTTGCGGCTTTCCTTGAAGCAGTTGATGGGCTTGCCGCGAAGGCTGAAGACAGCCTGGTTGTCGGCATTGCGGGCCATCGTGATAGTACCGGATGCGGAGTCTCCCTCGGTAATGAAGATGGAGCTCTTCTCGGCCTCTTCCTCCTTGCCCTTGGGCATCTTCTCGTTGAAGTGGTAGCGGCAGTCGCGGAGCTTGCGGTTGTAGACGTTGGTCTTCTTGTTTCTCTCGCGGGTCTTCTTCTGGATGCCGGCTATCTCCTTGCGCTCCTGTTCGGAAGCGACGATCTTCTCCTGGAGGACAGGGACTATCTCTTTGTGGATATGGAGATAGTTGTCGAGGTTGATCTTGACAAAGTCATTGACGAAGGTACGGATCGTCGGGCCCTTGTCTACGCTGCGGGAGCCGTCGGGAGCGACGACCTCCTTCTCCCAGAGATAGTTGGAGCCGAGCTTGGTCTTGGTCTGGCCTTCGAAGTTGGGCTCCTGGATCTGGATTGCGATAGCTCCTATCATGCCCTCACGTATGTCCTCGGGGGCGAAATCCTTCTTGGAGACGGTCTTGTAGAAGTCCTTGAGGGTCTTCGCGACAGCCTCGCGGATAGCGGAAAGATGGGTGCCGCCGTCGCGGGTGTTCTGGCCGTTGACGAAGGAAACAATGTTGTCGTTATGGTCGTCTCCGTGGGTGAGGACTATCTCGATATCCTCGCCGACAAGATGGATCGGGGGATAGAGAGGTTCCTTGGAGAGACGGTCGTTGATGAGGTCGAGGAGGCCGTTCTCGCTCTTGTAGGCAACGCCGTTGAGATTGAGCGTAAGGCCTTTCTTGAGATAGGAGTAGTTCTTTATGAGCGCCTCGACATACTCCATGTTGAACTTGTAGCCGACGAACATCAGGTCATCGGGAGTGAACTTGACGTACGTTCCGTTCTTCTCCTTCGTCTCACGGCGGCCCTCCTCCTTGAGGATACCCCTTTCGAAAAGGGCATAGGCGCTCTCGCCGTCACGGAAGGACTCGACGTAGAAGCTCGAGGAGAGGGCGTTGACGGCCTTCGAGCCGACACCGTTCAGACCTACAGACTTCTTGAACACAGAGTCGTCATATTTACCTCCCGTGTTGAGGATGCTCATGGCCTTGACGACGGAGCCGAGAGGAATTCCGCGGCCGAAGTCGCGGACCGTCACGGTCGACTCGTCGACGGTTATCTGGATCTGTTTGCCGAAACCCATCGAGAATTCATCGATGGAGTTGTCGACTATTTCCTTGAGGAGAACATAGATACCGTCACCCTGGTTGTCGCCGTTGCCGAGGCGGCCGATATACATACCGGGCCTTCTCCTTATATGCTCGACGCCTTCGAGGGTTACGATCTTGTCGTCACCGTAATTTGCTGTCTCCTGCTGCTGTATCCTGTTCTCTGCCATAAAACTGTTCCGGGAATGAGATTATTTCGCGTCCATTGCCTGGCAGGCTGTGATAGCCACCATCTTGTAAACGTCATCCACGCTGCAGCCGCGGCTGAGGTCGTTGACGGGACGGGCGATACCCTGGAGGATGGGGCCGATGGCCT
>JAKSJS010000137.1 GCA_024398155.1 Bacteroidales bacterium
TAAGAATGTTTGCTATGTTAGGCGGCGATGTTATCGGCATGACTAATATGCCGGAGGCTTATCTGGCTAGAGAGGCAGAGATGTGCTATACCACCTGTTCTATCGTTACCAATATGGGAGCTGGCATTGTGGATAAGCCCATCGACCATATGGAGGTTCTTTCCAAGATGAAGGAAAGCATAGAAAAGATGAGCAAGGCGATGAACGACAATGCAATCGCCCATAACGAATCCAACACCCGCCTCTCCCAGAAGCTCGAGCAGGCCGTCCGCGACATGGGCGAGAAGACCGCCGACGTAGGTGCCAAGGCCGACGAGCTCTCCGAAGCCCTGACCGGCCGCCCCAAGATGCAGGGAAACTGGGGCGAGAACTTCCTCGACGACATCCTCTCCCGCGAAGGCCTCGAGAAAGGTATCCACTACACACGCGAGGACGCAAGGGAGGACCAGAGCCGTCCCGACTTCATCTTCCACTTCAAGGAAGGCCTCGATGAGAAGGACCTTGTCGTAGACTCAAAAGTCTCCCTTACAGCCTTTGTCCGCTACATGAACGCGGAGACTCCCGAAGAGCGTACCCTCGCCCTTGCCGAGCACGTCAAGAGCGTCAAGCGCCATATTGACGAGCTCGCCGCAAAGGACTACTTCAAGAAACTGGACAAGGACAAGAGCTTCACCGACTATGTCCTCATGTTCATGCCCATAGACATGGCCTTCAGGGCCGCCATAGACGAGGATCCGATGCTCTGGCAGTACGCCTATTCCAAGGGCGTCCTGATCTCCACCGAGCAGACAATAATGCCTTTCCTCAAGATCCTCAAGATCACTTGGAACAAGTTCCAGGAGGACACCAACGTCAAGAAGGTGATGGACGCAGCCCAGGAGATGATAGACCGCGTCGGCCTCTTCTATGACTCATATGCCGATCTCGGCAAGAAACTCTCCGCCGTCTGCAAGGAGTACAACTCCGGCCTCATAAAGATATCCGAGTCCGGAAAGAGCATCGCGACCTCGGCTAACAAGGTCGTAGCCCTCGGCGTGAAGCGCTCGAAGGGAAAAGCCCTCGAAGTTCCCGATACGGACAGGAAAATCTACCTCGAAACTGCTTTAGAAGATAACGTACAATAATATGAAACCCATCAAGTTGATTCTTGCGCTCTCGGCTGCCGCAGCCCTTTTCTTATCCTGTTCCAAAGGCCCCGAAAAGGACATTTATACGGTAGTCGTATCCCTCGACGCCTTCCGCTGGGACTATACTATGATCCACAAGGCGCCCTTCCTCGACAGCCTCGGACACGCCGGCGTAATAGCACGCATGGCCCCCTCCTACCCTGCCTCTACCTTCCCCAACCACTACACGATTGCGACGGGTCTCGTTCCCGACCATAACGGCATAGTGAACGGCAGCTTCTACAACAAGGCCGATGACGAGGTATTCTCGATGGGTGACACCGTAACAAGGTACAACCCCGCCTATTTCCTAGGCGAGCCGATATGGGTAACCGCCGCCAATCAGGGCGTACCCACAGCCTCAGTCTACTGGGTCGGCTCCGACATAGCCGGCCACTACCCTACCTATTACAGATGCTGGGACGAGAAGCCCGGACGCCTCGATTTCGAGGGGCGCTGCAACGAAGTTGTCCGCCTCCTCGAGATGGATGAGGCTGTGCGTCCCCGCCTCGTCTTCGTCTATTTCGACGAGCCGGACTGGACCGGCCACGGGTATGGTCCGACAGCTCCCGAGACCGGCAAGGTCGTCGCCTGCCTTGACAGCCTCATGGCCGGCATGTACGCCAAAATCCAGGCTCTCGACATCGCCGACAAGGTTAACTTGATTGTTACATCCGATCACGGAATGACAGATATGCCCGACGAGAGGGTGATCCCCGTCGACGACAAGATAAAGGACGAATGGGTAGCAAAAGCAGTCTGGGGCAATCCCATTTCCATCTTCACGACCTCTCCCGAGGCCGCAGATTCTATCGTGACGGCCTTCGACGGCGTCGCTCACATGGCGGCCTACCGCCACGGTGAGCTGCCCGCCAATCTCGACTACGGTACCTCCGACCGCCTCGGCGACGTGCTCCTCGTTCCCGAACTCGGATGGTCGCTCGGCTACGCCCCCAAACATCCCGGCGCCCACGGATTCGACCCCGCATATCCCGATATGCAGGTCATCTTCCGCGCCGCCGGTCCCTCCTTCAAGGAAGGCTACGACATGACCGCCGGATGTGACAGAGCCAACTTCAAGAACATCGACATCTATCCCCTCCTCGCGAAGATCATGAACATCAAACCCGCAAAGGTCGACGGATCCCTCGAGAGGATATCACCTATCCTGAAATAAACCCTTAACAGACAATAATTATGAAAAAGACAAACCAAGAACTCAAGAATGAGGCCCTCGCCGCCCTCAATGGCAACTGGGGCCCCGCAATCCTCGCGATTTTCGTCTACTTTATCGTTGTGATGATATTAGTCGGAGGAGCCGAAGCACCTTCAAGCTCCTACATCATTTCAGGAGCTTCTGCTCCGAACTCAATCGAATTCGCTGTATTGGGAATCACTTCCCTGCTTGCCATCTTCTTCCTCTACCCTCTCGCGATCGGCTTTATGAATGCCTTCAGAGTATTCCTTGACGGCGATACTGACGCAACCGGCAACACTTTCAAGCTTGGCTTCAAGAATTATTTCCACAACGTCTGGGGATACTTTCTTATGGCCCTGAAACTGATCCTCTGGCTTTGCCTCCTTCTCATTCCCGGCATCATCATGTCCTTTGCATATGCTCTCACTCCCTATATCCTTGTCGACAAGCCCGAGATATCCGCATGGGAAGCCAGCGCCCTCAGCCGCAAGATGATGAAGGGCAACAAGGGCCGCTACTTCCTTCTTTACCTGAGCTTCATCGGATGGTTCCTGCTCTGTCTGCTTACCCTTGGAATCGGCCTGCTGTGGCTCGAGCCCTACGTATGCACGACCATGGGTGCCTTCTACAAGGACGTCAAAGCCCAGTATGAGCTCCAGTAAGAAAAGTATCATGAAAGTCATAAAATCTACTGTCCTCGCCGCTGCTGTCCTCATTCTTGCCTCATGTAGCAACGGCACCCAGAAAATGAGCAAGGAAGAAGCTGTCGGATACGGCGAGATCGGCTATTCCGACATAATCTCCTACATTGTCGTCGGCTACCAGACCGGTTGGGAAGACATGGATCCTGCTGACGAGATGGGCCTCAGCAACGTCTACAAGTACAGCTCCCCCTATTGCGGTTTTGCCCGGAAGGATATAAACAAGGACGGCATCCCCGAGCTCCTCATCGGCGACAAGTTCGAGGACGGCAGCGTAGTCCTTTACGACATCTACACAATCCAGCCGACAGATGCCTTCCTCATCCATCTTGCATGCGGCGGAGAGAGGGACCGCTTCACGGTCACCCATTCCGGCACCATAATCGAAGAAGGCTCCAACTCAGCGTCCGACAGCTTCACCAAGGCCTACAGGATCAAGAAAGGCAAACTGGTAGAAATGAAAAAAGTTACTTTGGACAATTGCCCCATGGACATCGTTATGGAGAACTTCGAGAGCCTTGCCCGCAAGAGCGGAGAGCAGACCTTGTGCGGAGGCTATTCCGAAGTACGTGAACCGACCCTCGAAGAATATCAGTTCTTCTGCGAGACTACTGAAGGTTACGAAGGCATGACCTTCACTCCCCTCTCCCTCCAGACCCAGGTCGTAGCCGGCATCAATTACAGGTTCTATTGCCGCTTCAGCGACGGCAGCGAGGAGTTCAGCCCCGGCCATTGCTTCCTAACCATCTACAAGCCCCTTCCCGGTCACGGCGAGCCCCGTATCACCTCCATCGAGAAGATGCAGTAAGCTCAATTGAGTATATCAACAAAAAGCCTGCGCAGAGTTGCGCAGGCTTTTTGTTGTCATATAAAGGGCTTCTGTTAGAAGTTCTCCTTGTGGAGCTCGAAGTAAGCCTGGGGATGGGCGCAGACGGGGCATACCTGAGGAGCGGCAGTTCCTACTACGATATGTCCGCAGTTGCGGCATTCCCATACCTTGACCTCGGATTTCTCGAAGACGGTAGCAGTCTCGACGTTCTTGAGAAGGGCGCGGTAGCGCTCCTCGTGACGTTTCTCGATGGCGGCTACGCCACGGAAACGGGCAGCGAGAGCCTTGAAGCCTTCTTCCTCAGCGGTCTTGGCGAATCCTTCGTACATGTCAGTCCACTCGTAGTTCTCGCCTTCAGCGGCGGCTGCGAGGTTCTCGGCAGTTGTTCCGATTCCCTCAAGTTCCTTGAACCAGAGCTTTGCGTGCTCCTTTTCGTTCTCAGCAGTCTCGAGGAAAAGAGCTGCTATCTGCTCGTAGCCTTCCTTCTTGGCCTTGGATGCGAAATAAGTGTATTTGTTGCGAGCCTGAGACTCACCGGCGAAAGCCGCTTCCAGATTTTTCAGGGTCTGGGTACCTGCGTATTTGTTTGCCATATTATAGATTTATTGTGATTGTGTGTTCTTATGCGTTATGCTCGAAAGTAAATGCGCGAAGCGAGGGGTTTGGGGGCTGTGCCCCCATTATTGTAGCCGACAGGCCACTAAGACTCATGCTCGAGAGCAAGAGTCTTAGTGGTCTGGTCGCAGACCTCACTCGGTCCCCAGTACTGGATGGAGCCGGGATATACGTAGCAGGTATTGAGAGCCCACTCGTCACGCTTGGAGGCGAAGAACTTGAAGGGAGCACCGTCAAGCTCGACGAGAGCCTTGCGGATGACGGGTTTCATCTTGCCGTTACGCCTTTCGAGGTTCATCATCATGGTGATAGGAACACCACCGGCGATCCACTCGGCAGCGGGAGCGGTCGTGTTCTTGATTACTGACATATAGCCGGTCTTGCCGCAGGAGATGAGGCGGGTGGCGTTGAAGCCGAGGCTGTAGCAATAGTCGGCGTCGAAGTTCGAAGGAGCAGCGCAGCGGCCTTCGTAGCCGAAGAAGTGGTGCTGGGCGGAGAACTTGCCGCAGT
>JAKSJS010000138.1 GCA_024398155.1 Bacteroidales bacterium
CCGCCTTCGGCGATTAATAGAGGTGAGGTTAAGGCGCTGGCAGTCAGCGATATGACGTATACCGTCGCGGCAAATTACGGAGACGGTATGAGGGAAGGTGTTGATGGTCAGGGGGTTACGATTGCCGATGGCTACAGGAAAACGCTACTCGACGAAGAGAAGGAGACCCTTGAGGTACTCGCCCTCGGGGTGGTAGATGTTGACGGAGTGGTCGGCGGGCTGGTTGAGGCGGTCGAGGATGCGGACGGAGCGGCCGACGGAGGCGGCAGCGCTGAAGACCGCGAGGGCGAAAGCCTCCTTGTCGACGACCTGGGAGCAGCTGTAGGTGAAGACGAGACCGCCGGGAGCGACTTTGGCTATCGCGGCGGCGTTGAGCTTCTGGTAAGCCCGGAGGGCGTTACGAAGCGCGCCGCGATGTTTCGCGAATGCGGGCGGGTCGACTATCATGAGGTCATACTTGCCGTCGGGGGAGTTCTTGACGAAGTCGATCGCATCCTCGCAGTAGCTTGTGTGGCGCGAGATAACTGAAATCCCGCCTTCGGAAGCGACAGGCTCGGCCAGCGCCTCGGAAGGGAAGTTGAGGACGACATTCCTGTCCACCATGTCCATAGCCTTCTTCGAGGAGTCGACGGAGTCAACATGGAGAGCGCCGGCGGCGAGGGCGTAGATCGAGAAGCCGCCAGTGTAGCAGAACAGGTTGAGGACACGGCGTCCGGCGGCATACCGCCCGACAAGCCGGCGGTTCTCCCTCTGGTCGAGGAAGAAGCCGGTCTTCTGGCCGGTGGTCCAGTTGACGTAGAACTTGTTGCCGTTCTCGAGGACGAGCTGCTCGTCATCCGAGAAGCCTTCCTTCTTATATAGGTAGCCGTCAATCAACTCGAGGCCGGCCTTGAAGGGGGCCGTTCCGGAGCTCTTGTCGTAGACAGCCTTGAGCTCGTCGCCATAGATCGTCTTCAGCGCCTCGCAGATGCGGGATTTAGCACGGAACATGCCGACAGAATGGGCCTGGAGCACGCATACGCCGTCATAGTAGTCGATAATCAGGCCGGGGAGATTGTCTCCCTCGCCATGGACAAGACGGTAGCAGTTCGTTGACGAATCCTTCTTATGGAGTCCGACAGCCTTCCTTACCTCAAAGGCTCTCGCAAGGGTCATTTCGTAGAAATCCGGGGCGAGAGCCGACGTGTCGAAACTAAGGACACGGACGGCAATCGAGCCTATCTGGTAGTGGCCGACAGCGAGGAGAGTCCCGTCGTCGGAGTGGACGGAGACGAGATCACCCTCGGCGGGAGCGCCCTGGATCTGGGCTACCGCGCCGGAGAACACCCAAGGATGGAATCTTCTCAAAGACTCATCCCTGCCTTTGCGTAAGATGACTTTTATCATAGCGGATTATTGTTCGGATTCGGTCTTGGGGGCCGCTTTCCTTTTCTTGCGATATTTCCTCCTTCTCTTCTTTGCGGGGGAAGAGGGAGCGGGGGCGGGCTCGGCGGGAGCCGGCTCCGCGACGGGCGGGACGATCACGACCTCGCCGGACTCGATCTCGGAGGTCTGGTACCAGTTGCCGTCCACGGCATGTACAAGCGGGTTTTTCGGCTGGGAAAGCAGCGCGAGGTACATCTCGCGGCATATCCAGGCGTCGCATGCGGCATACATCTGCTGGCCGTCGGAGAGCCTCTCAGCCTCCCAGTTGGAGAGCTGCTGGCTCTTGCTCACGCGCAGCCCGAGGATGATCGAGCTCATCTTCTTGACGCTCTTGTCCATGATGCCGTACTCGGCGACAAGTTTCTGGAGGTCCACAAATCCGCCGGCATCGAAGCCGCGGAGCTTCTGGAGCCCGCGGACGTCGTCATGGACGGCGGCGCCGATCTTGAGGATCGCGGGATTATGGAGCACAGAAGCGAGCGAGCGGGGGATGCCGATGCGGTTCACCCTGAACAGAAAGGCTTTCTGGCTTCCGGAGAGCTGGAGAAGGGCAACGCCCGAGCGGGGCTGGTTAGGCATGAACGTAGGACGGGTTTCAGTGTCGAAGCCGATGACTTTCTGGCGACGGAGATACCTTATCGCTGCGTCATAATCCGGGCCGAGGGCGTCTATGACGCGGATCTCGCCGGGGAAGCTCGCGAAAGGAAGCTTGTCTATTTCTTCTGGACTGATACTCTTCTTGTACATAGCGGGGGGCAAAATTACGAATTATCCCCTCACTTTGCAAACGAAATGTACTCCCCAAAGGACTAAAAAAGGCTTAAAGCGAGCCCCTGAGCGCCCGGACGATAGCCGGGGCGAGCACGGAAACGACATGCTCCTCGCTCATGTGGTGGGTTCCCTCAAGGATAGTATAGGTGTCCTCACCGAAGTGTTTCTTCCAGAGCCGTACGGACACGACCCCGCTCCTGCGGAAGCGGTCACGCGTCCCGAAGTACGCGTACACGGGGTCGGTACACTTCATAGCCAACCTCCAATGCGACAGGTACTTTCGGAGAATGGAAAAGCGGAAGTCCAAAGTCTGGCGGCGGCCCGGGGCGGGCCGGTAGATACGGTTGAAGAGGGGCCTGACGCCCGGGATAAGCGCCAGCCACGAAAGCGTTCCGAGCCATAGAGGCCCGCCGAGGGACGGCGAGACGAAGAGGTGGGGGAGTCCTGCGACGCGGAGCGCATGGCACGCCCCGAGGGACTCGCCGATGATGAGCCCCGGCTCTAGCTCGGCGACCCATGACGCAATCTCAGCGGCCGCAACCGACGGGCCGAATGAATATGTGCGCACTACAACCTCTATCCCGCTGCCGTCGAAATGGCGCGAAAGTATCCCCGGGATGCGGCTGTCCTCGCCGCCTCCCATTCCATGTATGTATAGTACCGTATTCTTCATTTCGACCCGCAAAATTAGGAATTTCGGCCGAAAAACTATAACTTTGAATGATTTTGGCACCGGACCAATCCCAAATCCAACCCCGAAACCTACAGCGAATAATCAAATAATAACGAACAATATGAAACTTCTGAAAACCTCCCTTGCGGCAATCGCCCTTCTTTCCGCCACCGCCCTCTCGGCCCAGCAGAAACCCGCTCCTGAATTCGACCTCCAGTTCACGACAGTCAAGGAGAACCCTATCACTCCCGTCAAGAACCAGTACCGCAGCGGTACATGCTGGTGCTTCTCCGGCCTCGGTTTCCTCGAGTCCGAGATCCTTCGCGAGACCGGCAAGGAAGTCGACCTCTCCGAGATGTGGATCGTAGGCCACTCCTACCGTGACCGCGCAATAAAATATGTCCGTCTCGACGGCCACCTCGGCCTCTCTGCCGGCAGCTCGACGACCGACGTCCTCGAGACAATAAAGGAATACGGCATAGTTCCCCAGTCCGCCTTCAGCGGCATGAACTACGGCACCGAACTCCCCGTCCAGGGCGAGCTCGACGGCGCGATCAAGGCCTACACTGACGCCATCGTAAAGAACCCCAACAAGACCCTCACCACCGCCTGGATAAAAGGTGTCGAAGGCATAATAGAAGCCTACCTCGGCGAGTATCCCGAGAGCTTCGAGGTAGACGGAGTGACCTACACTCCCGAGAGCTACCTCGCCTCCCTCAAGATCAATCTCGACGACTACGTCCACCTCTCCTCCTTCTCCCACAAGTCCTTCTACGAGCCCCATGTAATAGAGGTCTGCGACAACTGGAGATGGAGCGAAGCCTACAACGTCCCTATCGAGGACTTCATGGCGGTCATCGACAATGCGATCGACAACGGCTACACCCTCGCCTGGGGCACTGACGTGAGCGAGAAAGGCTTCACCCGTGACGGCTACGGCCTCGTCCTCGACGAGCAGGCCAAGGTTACGACCGGCTCCGACCAGGAGCACTGGGTCGGCAAGGCCGAGGAGAAGCCCACCGAAGCTAGCGCCAACTATCCCGTCGAGATTGCCGAAGTAACCGACAGCCTCCGCCAGGACGCCTACGACCGCAAGATGACGACCGACGACCACGGCATGCAGATCTACGGCATAGCCAAGGACCAGAGCGGCAAGAAGTTCTGCATGATCAAGAACTCCTGGGGCGAGACCGGCAAGTTCAAGGGCCTCTGGTACTGCTCCGAGAACTTCGTCAAGTTCAAGAGCCTTGACATAACCGTCCACAAGGACGCCCTCCCCAAGGACCTTAAGAAGAAACTCGGCATCAAATAGTGACTAACCCGGCCATACCATGAGCCTCAAGAACCATATCCCCAACACCATAACGTCGCTGAACCTCCTCTCCGGCACCTTCGGCATCGTAGCGGCAATGAACGGCCGCCTCGACCTCGCCTTCTACCTGATGCTCGCCGGCGCGGTCTTCGACTTCTGCGACGGACTCTCCGCCCGTGCCCTCGGGGCCTACTCCCCGATGGGCAAGGAGCTCGACTCCCTCTCCGATGTCGTCTCCTTCGGCGTGCTCCCTTCGATGATGTTCTATGCGACGCTGACGGGCCTCGACGCCCCGAAGGCCGTATGCTTCATACCCCTCGTCATCGCCGTCTTCTCCGGCCTGCGCCTTGCCAAGTTCAACATCGACGAGCGCCAGTCCCATAGCTTCATAGGCCTCCCGACGCCCGCCTGCGCGATGATCTGCGGCTCCCTCGCATACGCTATCGCGATGAGCGACAACGCCGCCTTTGCCTCCTGGAACGGCTGGACCATCCTCCTTCCCGTCCTCTCCGTCGTCCTCTCCCTCCTCCTCGTGAGCGAGATCCCGATGTTCTCGATGAAGTTCTCCAAGGAAGATACAAAGGAAGTCAAGAACCAGAGAATAGTCCTTCTCTCCTTCTTCTGCGGCTCCCTCTCCCTCGTCCTCGGATTCGACCTCAACTGGGCCCTTTCGATAACGATACTCTTCGTCCTCTACATCCTCATCAACCTCGGCTCCCTCCCTATGGACCTTAAGCCCAAGGCTGGCAAAAACGTAAAACAGTAAAAACTATCAGATGGGTATCCCCGAGATATTCCTCGTAGGAGTCGGCCTGTCGCTGGACGCCTTCGCGG
>JAKSJS010000139.1 GCA_024398155.1 Bacteroidales bacterium
CGTTGAACAGGACCATCTCGCCCTCGTCGTGCCTTACGGCTATGCCCATGCGGTCGGCATCGGGGTCGGGCGCGAGGACTACGTCCGCGCCGACCTTGTCAGCGACCTCGAGAGCCATCTTGAGGGCCGAAGGCTCCTCGGGATTGGGAGATACTACGGTCGGGAAATCGCCGTCGGACACATCCTGGGCGGGTACATGGAAGATATTCGTGAAGCCGAGGCGGTTGAGGGCCATCGGAACTATGCGGACTCCTGTGCCATGGAGAGGAGTGTAGACTATCTTGAGGTCTTTATGACGCTCTACGGACTCGGGAGAGAGGGTCAGCGAGAGGATGTCGCGGAGATAGGCCTCGTCCATTTCCTTGCCCATGACGCTGATCTCGCCGATAGGGTCGTCGAGAGAAGGTTTGAAGCGGACCATCGAAGGGTCGGTGATAGCAGCGACCTCCGCAACGATGTCCTTGTCGACGGGAGAGGTGATCTGGCCACCGTCGGCCCAGAAGACCTTGTAGCCGTTGTACTCCTTGGGATTGTGGCTGGCGGTTATCATGATGCCGGCCTGGGCCTTCTTCGCACGTATCGAATAACTGAGCTCGGGAGTCGGGCGGATGTTGTCGAAGATATGGACGTTGATGCCGTTGGCGCTCAATACGTCAGCGGTCATGCGGGCGAACTCCTTGCTCTGGTTGCGGCTGTCGAAGGAGATGCAGACAGAGACATTCGAAGACATGTCGAGATGTTTCTTCATGTAGTTGGCAAGGCCCTGGGTCGCCATTCCGACAGTGTACTTGTTCATACGGTTGGTACCTACGCCCATGATTCCGCGGAGGCCGCCGGTACCGAATTCGAGATTGCGGTAGAAGGCGTCTTCGAAGCCTTTGGGATCGTTGTTGCGGAGTTGGAGAATTTCGCCCTTGGTTTCAGAATCGAAGTTTCCGAGAAGCCAGCTTTGGGCAACTTCTAGATAGTTTTGAGCCATATCGGTATAATTTTTAAGAGGAATGCAAAAATACGAAATTTATCGTAGATTTGCATTTGGAAAGTACTTGAAAAAATGAAAATCAAAGCCATATTCTGCGCATTGCTTCTCTGCTTCTCCTTTGGAGCGGCCTTCGCCCAAAGCCTTGACGGCGCCTGGAGCGGACGGGCTGACCTCGGAGACGGAATGACTCTCGGGATAGTATTCCATATCGACGGGGATAAGGCGAGTATGGACAGCCCTGACCAGGGCGCCAGCGGGATTGCCGCCGAATATAGCGTCGAGAATGGCAGGATAATTTTCCGCGTGCCGTCGATAGGGCTGGTTTATGAAGGTATTGCTTTCGGCAAGTCGATAATGGGGTCCATAACCCAAAGCGGCCGTTCGATGCCTCTTACGCTGAAGTACGGCGAGCCTGTAGTCAGGAGGCCCCAGGAGCCTAAGGCCCCTTTCCCCTATCGGACTGAAGAGGTGAGTTTCCCGGGATATGACGGTGCTATGCTGGCCGGGACCGTATCTGATGCCGGCGGACCTATAGCGGTCGTTTTCGTTTCCGGCAGCGGTTCCCAGAACCGCGACGAGGAACTCATGCACCATAAACCTTTCCTGCTTCTTGCCGACCGTCTTGCGCGCGAAGGCGTCAGCTCGCTGCGCTACGACGACCGCGGCGTGTTCGGCTCGGAAGGAGACGCCAAGACTATTACCATCCAGTCGAACGCCGACGACGCGCGTGCGGCGATTGCCTTCGCGCGTTCGCTCGGCTATGGGAAAGTCGGCGTGATCGGCCATAGCGAAGGCGGCACGATAAGCTTCTTGCTCGGCTCGGACGGCGGGTGCGACTTCCTTGTAAGCCTTGCCGGCTCCGCGGCTGACGGAGAGGAAATCGTTCTTTCCCAGAACAAACATGCCATGCTCAAGGCGGGCTATACAGAAGAGGACTTCGAAGGATATCGCGAAACGATACTCTCAAAAATCCGCGAGACCGGCCGCGCCAATCCCTGGTACGGGAGTTTCCTTGCCTTCGACCCGGCGCCTTATATAAAGAAGATATCCTGTCCGGCTTTTATTCTCAACGGCTCGCTTGACACCCAAGTCGATCCTGTCTTGAATCTCGGGATAATACGGGAATGCCTTCCCGAAGGCAATCTGATCAGGGAGTATCCAGGTCTCAACCACCTTTTCCAGCATTGCACTAGCGGAGAACTTACCGAGTACAATTCTATAGAAGAAACGATGTCCGAAGAGGTCATTTCAGACATCATAAACTGGATAAAAGCGCTTTAGATGGGGTCGAAGGGTAACAGGTCCACTTTCGCGGATATACTTGAAGACGTCGCCGGAGAGGGACGCCGCCGCGTGGCGGCGAAGGTTCCCTCATGGGCCGACGTATCCGGGCTCTCCTTCCCTACCCGGCTATGTACCGAGCAATGCTCCAGCGAGGCGACGGCGCGCTACAAGGCCGGGCTTGCAGCCCGCCTTTGCGGCGGCCGGCCCTTCGCAATCGCCGACCTGACCGGAGGTCTCGGCGTCGATTCCTGGGCCTTTTCCGCCGTCGCCGGGCGTGTCCTCCATAACGAGATGTCCGCTGAACTTTCCTCCGCAGTGCGCTCGAATTTCAGTCTTCTGGGCGTTTCCAATGTAGCATTTTCTTCCTTGGAAATAACTCCAGGGAACATCTCCGAAGTCCTTTCTCCGTTCCTTAGCGGATGGAATGACAGGATTATATTCATAGACCCCGCGCGCCGCTCCGCGACCGGTTCAAAAGTATTCAGGCTCGAAGACTGCGCTCCGAATGTCCTCGGGCTCCTGCCCTCCGCCTTCGAACTGGCAGAGCATGTCGTTCTGAAACTGTCCCCTATGGCTGATATAGAATTGCTGGTCCGGGAACTTGACGGAGTCTGCGGCTGGCGATGCCGGGAAGTGCATGTCGCGGCTTCCTCCGGGGAATGCAAGGAAATACTTGTCGTTATGGACAAGTCCGGCGACAACGGTTATTCGGTTACCTGCGTTGAAGAGGATTTCACTATGACGTATTCCCCTGCCGAAGAAAAAGAAGCCACCGTTTCTCTCGCGCCCGTTGATGAGCTTTCCGGAAAATATCTTTTCGAACCAGGGAAATCGCTCACCAAAGCCGGAGCGTTCAAATTGATATGCACAAGGTTCGGGCTTATGAAATTCGGAGTTTCCACACATCTTTATCTGGCCGGGGAGCCTGTTCCGGGAATTCCCGGAAAATGGTTCCTGATCGACAGGGCGCTGCCTTTTGACAAGGCGTCGATAAAAGAACTCGGCCGGGAATTCCCGCGCTGCGAAGTGACTTCGCGGAATCTTCCTGTAACGAGCGACGAGCTGCGCCGGAGGCTCGGGGCGAAATCGGGGGGCTCCACCCACCTCTTCGCCCTCCACGCCGACCGCGGCGCGAAGAATCTCCTGCTCGTCACCACCCCTTACTTCCGGGCTTAATTCGCCCGATTGGCGAATTACCGCAGGAAATAACCGTGTTAAGTTCGGCAAATTTGCCGAACTTACTCAGAAAAACCGCTGTAAGGTCGGCAAATTGCCGAACTTAACGCGGAAGTAACCCGGGAAAGAGCCGGAACTCAAAGGGCCCGGATCGGATTGGTAAGGACTTTCGTTTTAGAAACGGTAAGGGACGGGAAACGCTCCGAGAGGTAGTCCACGAGAAGTTCCTGCGTAAACTGTTCGCTCTCGTAGTGGCCTATCGAGGCCACGAGTATGCCCTCCGTAAAGAAGTTGTGGTACGACATGTCGCCTGTAATGAAGCAGTCGGCGCCCGCCTCCACAGCCTTCGGCAGAAGGAACGATCCGGCGCCGCCACAAACGGCTACGCGATATACCTGGCGGTCATTCAGGGACCCGTCAGAAAAACTGTACCTCATGGAGTCGCACTTGAAGACAGACTTCACACGACGGAGGAAGTCCATGGCATCCTCCGGCATCGGCAGATAGCCTACGACCCCGGAGCCGTGGTCCTCGCCCGAGGGCTCGAGCCACTCCGGTTCGTCTATTCCAAGCAGCGATGCTATCTTATAGTTCACCCCGCCGGGGGCATTGTCCAGCGAAGTATGGGCCGAGTAAATCGAGATTCCGGCCTTGAGAGCCTTGGCAATGCAGCGTTCCTGATAAGTGAGCGCCGTAAGGCTCTTGAGGGGATCGAAGATCAGGGGATGATGGGACACGATAAGTCCGTACCGGCCATTGACAGCCTCATCCACGACATCTTCAGTCACGTCAAGACATACAAGGACCTTGTCCGTGTAACCGCCACCGAAATATCCCCCACCGGGAAGTTTCACGAGGGGCCCGGCAGCGTCATCTTCGTCGTCAAGGACGCCCTTCGCGCCGAATCCTCCGACCTGAAGGCCGGAGTTGTCCCACTCGTCCTGGAAGGACAGAGGGGCGAGATCTTCAACCGCCCCAAGAATATCGGATAATTTCTCCATTTACTCCTCAGCAATGTTTTCGTTGGGTTTGACGTCGTATATCTCGTAGGGAGAGTTGTTGCTCTTGAACTCCGGAACTATGCGCTTCATGTACTTGACCATCTCGGGGATGTTGACGGCGCGCGAGAGCTTCTCAAGGTCCTTGACTGCCACTACGGCGTCATCGTACTCATACTCGCGTACGTTCGCGATGCGGATGCGGTCGTGCCTTGTAGGAACAGTATTCTCGACATTTGAGAGCACCTCCTCGTAGAGCTTCTCGCCCGGGCGGAGACCCGTATACTGGATTTCGATGTCCTTGTCGGGAATGTATCCCGCAAGCTCGATCATGTTGCGTGCGAGGGTGTCGATCTTGACGCTTTCACCCATGTCGAAGACACATATCTGGTTGCCGGCGGATATCGTGGAGGCTTCCATGACGAGGCGGCATGCCTCGGGAATCGTCATGAAGAAGCGGGTTATGTCAGGATGGGTCACGGTGACGGGGCCGCCGGCGGCTATCTGCTCGCGGAAGCGGGGAATGACGGAGCCGTTGGAGCCAAGGACGTTG
>JAKSJS010000014.1 GCA_024398155.1 Bacteroidales bacterium
GCCGCGTAGTCCTCCTCGAGGAGGAAGAGCGGCCAGTTGGAGCTTATGGTCGAGAAAATGTCGGCTACAGAGGACTCATCGACAAGCTCTGCGAGCGGCCAGGCGTCGCAGAAGGCGTCCATCGCATCTAGCAGGACGTCCTCGTCGGGCTCGTCCATGTCGAACAGCACAGCGACCTTGTCCTGGCCGCCAAGCGCCGAATAGACGTCATTGTATTTCGCCGACTCCCCGTCAAGGGGAAGGAAGGCGGAGATGTCCTCGCTGTAGTCCATCCTCACGACGAGAAGGCCGGAGACAAGGACGAGGAGGCCCAAAAGGCTCCATGCCAGCCATTTCCTCGCGGAGAGGAACTCATATATCCTCAGAACCAGCCCCTTCATATTCCGAAAATCTTAGAAAGGGCCATCCGGGGATAGCCGTAGACGAGGGCAAGAAGGCACAGTACCGTATTGAGGAGGCTTATCCTCGCAAAATCCTTTACGGGATGGAAATGGGTCACGCGGTCTTCAGGATAATCGACACGAATAGGGACAGGCACCAGTTTCACACCCTTCCATGCGGAAAGCACAAGCAGTTCGAGTTCGGACTCGTAACGTGCAGTAAGTAGCTTCAGGCAGGGAAGTTTCGAAATAGGATAGGCGCGGAAGCCTGTCTGGGTATCGGGAAGTCTCCTGAGCGTCTGGATATCGAACCAGAAATTCGAGAACTTGTTGGCGAAAGTGTTGCCGGCGGGCATGCCGTCGGCGTTGAGATTGCGGCTGCCGACTATGAGAGCATCGGGGTCCGCGGCAAGAGCATCGAAGAAGAGAGGAAGGTCCTCGGGGAAGTGCTGGCCGTCCGAGTCCAGGGTTATCGCATTCGTGAAACCCAGGGAACGCGCCTTGAGAAGGCCTTCCCTGAGAGCCCCGCCCTTGCCTTTGTTGGCCTCGTAGCTCACGAGGGTTATCGGAAGGCCTTCAAGGCGAAGGAGCGTATCGTCC
Source organism: Bacteroidales bacterium (assembly GCA_024398155.1). Taxonomy (GTDB): domain Bacteria; phylum Bacteroidota; class Bacteroidia; order Bacteroidales; family UBA932; genus Cryptobacteroides. The sequence goes on from JAKSJS010000014.1 coordinate 981, forward strand.
GTGGAGCCATCGTTCACGACTATGACGTCCGGTATGAGGGCAAGGACGCGGCGGACGACGTCAGCGACAGTACCGGCATTGTTATATGTCGGCACTATGACGCATATGCGGGTATCCTTACTCAAGCTCGAGCCTCATTCTGGCGAAAAGCGTTTCGCCGTCACAAACCTTTACCGAGTCCGAACCGTCGAACTCGAAGAAAAGCTCCTTCGTCTCGGTCGGGATGATGGGGGTGAGGAACTTTATGTCCCTCGCACCCTTGCAGTCAAGTTTCCTTCCGGCAAGGAGGGACGCCAGCTCCACGGCAATCTCCACGACGCAGACACCCGGAGTCACAGGATAGCCGGGGAAATGGGCCTTGTATATCCTGTGGTCGGGGTTCAGAGCTATCTTATATATGTTGCCGCACTCGTTTTCAGTGCGTGATATTACCTTGTAAAAACTATCTTCCAGAAACATTTCCAAAATCTATCGTTGTATAATCTCCCGTCACTTCGGTCATTCTGACCCTTGAAAACGCACCGGCTTTCATGTCGACCTCCACCACAGAGAACAGCTTCTTGAGGTCGCGTTTCAGCGGCCTGAGCATTATCCTTACGGTTCCGTCTCCGCCTACGAGGACCTCCCTGGAGAAGTCCTGCTTGCGACCCATGGCATTGAAACGGGCATCAGTCGTAAGATCGACCGTGTAGGTCTTCTCCTCGGGGGACAGATACGCCCATACAAGGCTTTCGGGGGCGTCCATAGTGAGACGTCCCCTGGATACGAGATCCTCCTCCAGAAGGGATGTATGACGTCTCTGGACGAAATCACAGACGAATTTACGGGGCTCGGTCGAGACCCTGTCGAAGGTCTCGAGAGCGGCGGCCGCCTCCTCCGGGGAGGCCGCGCGGAAGTCCCCGGCCTTCGCGGAGAAGGCAAGGGCAAGACCAGCGACTAATATGACGAATAATCTTTTCATATAACTACTTCAGGGCTATAAGGGCACATCCGGCCATAATCAGTACTACTCCGAGCCATTGGGTCCATGAGACCTGCTCGTGGAATATCACTATTGCTGCAATCATGCCAAAGGCGTAACTCAGGCAGGAAAGCGGATATGCGATGGAGAAGGGATAGTGCTTGAGGATGTACATCCAGAGCACAGTCGCTCCACCGAAACTTACGCCGCAGGCCAGCCACCACCAGTTTGTAATCTGGGAGCAGAAGAACTTCCAGGTCCAGCTGAAGCCGTTGAAACCGGCCATCGCGAGTTTGACGAAGACCTGGCCGAGGCAGAGAAGGAGGCTCTGGATAAGAGCAAGCGGAATAAGTCCCCACATAGTTCTATATAGTTTTCAAATAATCTTTCAAGTCTTCAAGGCGGCAGAGAGCACCTTCGGGATTGCGGTCGAGGAATACCGAAAGGGCTATCTCCGGAGAGTCTATGCCGGCTTTGGCGAGCATAGCCGAAAAGACGGGCGTAGTCTCGTCGAAAACGCCGACGAGGGCATTGTCTATTTCGCCGAGACGGAGCTGGAGCTCGGCATCGAGGAGAGCTCCGTCGAAGGACTCGTCCCCATGGGAATAGGTTGCATTGTAGCCGTGGCTCTTTGTCTGGATACCTATGAGCGAGCCGACCGTATTGTGGGTGGACTGCATGAAGAAGGTAGGCTTCAAGGGCTGGTCGCTAAGCCCCTTGAGGGAGAAGAGCAGGGCTTCCGTGTACTCCACGCTTCCGTATTTCGTTCCGGTCACGATAGCGTCGGGCTCGGCGACGCCGACCTCGGCAAGCACCGTCTTCGAGGTCGCAAGGGCGCGCTTCATCAGCTTGCCCATGCGGCGGGCCTCGATAGGGCTCACGAATTGCCGGAAGTCCGGGTCTCCGGTCTCGGGAGTGATCTTCGAGACGGCCTTGACGTATATGGCACCATCACTGGCAGGACAGGCAATATCACTTCCCTCCCTTGTGAAGAGGAGAGAGGAGTCATTGCCTCCGAAACCGAAGGAATTGCAGAGGATATTGTCGAGGACGACTCCCTTCCGGACCTTCGTCACGGGGACAATGCAGTCGGGATCGGGATTCTCCCAGCCCACCTCCGCCGGCAGGAAGCCGTTCTGGAGGGCAAGGAGACAGATCACCGACTCGAGGCCTCCGGTGGCACTCGTCGTATGGCCGGTAAGGGACTTTGTCGAGGAAACGGGCGGCAGACTATCGCCGAACACACGTTTCATCGCGGCAGTCTCGCTCGCGTCATTGTTGGGCGTTCCGGTGCCGTGGGCGTTGATATAGTCGATGTCGGAAGGCTTCAGCCCGCCCATCGAGAGGGCCTTCGACATTGCGCGGAAGGCTCCCTCGCCGTCGGGAGAGGAGGCTGTCTGGTGGAAGGCGTCGCAGGCATTGCCGAAGCCCGAAAGGTAGGCAAGGGGCTTCGCGCCGCGCCTCAGGGCAGACTCTTCGGTCTCGAGGATCAGGTATCCGGCGCCTTCGCCGAGATTGAGACCGGCTCTCCTGGAATCGAAGGGACGGCACCTCTCACGGTCGAGGATCATGAGGGTATTGAAACCGGAAAGGTGGAAGTCGGAGAGACATTCGCTGCCTCCGACGGCAACCTTTTCCACTCGTCCTGTACGGAGAAGGTTGGCGCCGAGGATTATCGCATTGGCAGCCGACGAACAGGCTGTGGACAAGGTCGTCGAGAAGGCGAACGAGCCGCAGATTTCGCCCGTCAGGACAGTCGTGGCGCCGCAGTCGTGGGTTTTTATATATTCGGTATGGGCGTCGGTGTCGGGGGAGATGAAGTCCTTGTAGTAGAGTTCGCTGCGGTCCATGCCGCCGACAGTCGTTCCGCTTATGAGGGGGACGTCAGCGAGGTCGCCGGGGGCGAGGCCCGCCTCGGAGAGGGCCTCGCGGAGCGCCATTGCGCCCATCAGCACGGTCCTCGTATAAGGTTTGTCGCCGGCAAGGGAGAGACGCTCCTTCATCTCTTCATTCGAGAGAGGCACCTCCCCTACAGGGAACTCCGGGTGGGACGTCCCGAGATACCTGACAGGGCCGACACCGCTCCGCTCCGCAAGGAGGGAAGCGAGGGTCTCAGCCTTGTCAAGACCTATTGCCGAAACGGCACCTGCGCCTGTTATCGCTATCTTCACTGTTACTTGCTCCTGTTGGCGGCGATGTATTCGGCCATCGTCTTTACCGATGAGAAGATCTTCTTGCCGTCAGCGGGGTTGGCGAGCTTGATGCCGTAGTTCTTTTCCATGAGGACTATGAGTTCGAGGGCGTCGATGGAGTCAAGTCCGAGGCCTTCGCCGAAAAGGGGCGCTTCATCTTCTATTTCTTCAGGGGTCATGCCGTCGAGGTTGAGGGCATCGATAATCTCAAGTTTGAGCTTGTTGATAAGTTCTTCCATATTAAAATTTTCTCTTGATTAATTTCACCTGGGCAGTAAAGTCCGTCTCGGAGGCGCATTCGACCCATCCGACTATCGCGGAAGCGGTTTCCGGATCGGAGAAGGCCTCACGGACTGTTTCCATAATCATATCTTCATCCCTTTCGGGGACCACATAGGCGGAAGTCTCGCCCTTGTAGAGGTTCCTTATCGAGATCTCTCCCCCGACTATGTTGGGGAGGGTATAGACAAAGAGGGCGGGGCTCGGGAAATACTCCGAGGAGTCCTCTATCGTCTTCTTGTAGTTGTTGTCATCGCATACGCACCCCTTCGTCGAGAAGAGGATCACGGCGCGGTCCTCGCGGAGCTCGAAGGAACGGCCTGTCTTCGAAAGGAGCCGCTCGACAGCGATGTAGCCGAGCTTCGAGAGGGGATCCATCTTGAAGAATTTCGGATAGGGGTCGCCGAGGGCGCGGTAGAGGTCGCCGAGAGGGCCTTCGGAAGAGTCCACACGGGCTTCAGCCTCAAGCTCGAGGGAACCCTCGAAAGGATCTTCGGGAAGATAGCTGTTGCCTCCTTTGGCGCACAGCAGCGCCGCATTTATGCCGCCGAATCCGGAAAGGAGCTTGACGAAAGCCTTTTTACCGGTTTCCCTCTTGGCGGAGGATATGTTGACCGGACGGCTCACTCCAAGGTTCTCAAAGCCCCGGACTCCGAGTACAAGACCTTTGTCGACAGCCCTCATCGAAAGTATGGTCTCGAGTATTCCCGCGGCGCCCATCGTGTGGCCGAAATAGCCCTTGAGGGCATTTACGGGGACACCGATGAGGCCGGCGCGGTCTATCGCTATCGATTCCATCTCGTCATTGTAGGGGGTAGCCGTCCCATGGACGTTGAGGAAGGCTATCTCTTCGGGTGCAATCCCCGAAGAGAGGACGCCGCGAAGGCAGTTGTAGGAGCCTTCTCCTGTCCTCGAGGGGCCGGAGATATGGTTCGCATCGTTCCTTATCGCTCCCCTGACGAGTTCCCAGTCGTTTTCCGTCGTCGCATCGACGGCCTCGAGGACCATTGCGGCCACAGCCTCTCCGAGGTTGAGGCCGACGCGGTCCCTGTCGAAGGGACGGCAGGCCTCCGGCGAGAGGGCCTTGAAGGACTGGAAGCCGGAGATTATGAATTTCGAAAGGAACTCGTAGCCGACCACCACGGCCTTCGAGCACTTGCCGGCCCGGAGGGCCCTCATAGCCTGGACGAGGGCGCAGACGCCGGAAGTACAGGCGTTGGAAACGGTAACGGCCGGATTGGGATTGCCGAAATGCTTCCTGACATTCTCCGCGGGCTCATAAAGCAGACGGTCCACGTCGCCCTTGACGCTCGAGAAGAAGAACATCACATCAGCAGCAGAGGGGTCGATTCCGGCACGTTCCATCGCGTCGGAGGCGCAGCGGACAAGAAGGCTTTCGTCCCTGGAGACCTCTTCGCCGAAAAGCGAGGCGAAGAAGGGCTCGGGGAGGCCGAAAGTCCCTTCGTGGCGCGACAGCGCCGTCTTCCCGCCGAGGACTGCGAGGAAGTTCTCCTCAGAACCCGTCCCGAGCGGAGAGATTATCGAATCGCCTGTTACCCTTATCCTTTTCATTATTCCGCTTCCTTGTCGACCTCGGCAGTTTTCAGGGAGGCCGAAGCTATCATTTCGTCACCGCACCATATCTCGGCATTCACGAGAGTTATGCCGAAAACTTCGGACACGGTCGTAATCTTCGTGCGAAGGGTCTCCCCCACCTTGGGGGTTCTCAGAACCTTGAAGTTCCTGACATTCCCGATGTATCCGATCTTGACCGCACAGTGACGTATGTACTTGTTTATGTAACCTATCCTCAGGGCGCTGGACTGGGCCATGTTCTCCATAAGGCCGGCCGACAGCATCTCACCGTCCACCACGAACACTCCGCCTTCCCTTACAGTGAACGAGGTCACGGTAACGGGATCCTCATACTCGAGGAGGTTGTCCACGAGCAGGAAGGGGGGACGCTGGGGCAGCAGCTCTGTTACAGGTATATCACTCAAATTCATTTCTTCCAGAAGTCAAAGTAGTTGAACCATTGGCAGGGGTAGGTCCGCAGGACATCCTCGAGTTCCCTCGCATACGAGGCGGCCAGGGAGGCCACCTTCTCCGCCCTCGTCACGCCACTCATCCCAAGCGGTCTCGCATGGAGGCGGTACCCCTTGAGGGAAGTCTTCATCGAGAAGACGGCAATCATGGGAACACCCTTCGTCACAGCTATCGAGAAAGGCCCCATCGGGAAACGGGCCGTCTCGCCGAAGAAGGGCGCCTCCACGAACTTCGCAGAGCCGAAGATACGGTCGCAGGGCATGCTCACTATCTGGCCCTCATCGAGAAGGCGGTTGATCTCGTAGATGTGGGACATGTCCTCCATCAGCGGAATCATCGATATACCGGTCTCCGAAAACATCTTCCTACGGCCGTCCATGACCGTTTTCTTCTCGCCGGCAAAGACAAGCGCGCTAAGGCTTTTCCCCGAGCAGTGGAGAGTGTAGCCGGCAAGCTCATAATTGCCGACATGCGAGCTCGAGACGATGAAGCCTCCGGGTTCGGCGCTCTTCTCCATTATCAGGTCATTCTCGGCATTGTCGAAGCGGAAGGTCTTGCCGGCGTACATCGCAAAGCGGTCGAGTATAACCCCGCCGAAGACGAAATGGTTGGCATACACCCCCGCGAAGGACCTGAGCGGCCCATACCCCATCCTCTCGCGGAAGAAACGGTAGGTCGCGCGGTAGCCGGCACGGTTGATTAGCATGTAGAAGGGCACGACGAGAGCCATGACGCCGTAGAGGACCACGCGCGGCAGGACTTTCATGAGGACTATGAGGGAGCGCTGCATGAGCGGCGTTCCTCCGGTAGTGCCCTTCCAGGCTCTGTTTCCTGTATTCTCCAAACTATGCCCTCTCGGAAATGAATTTCACGAATTCGTCGTAGGTCTTGACGACCTTGAAGTCCTCGGCCTTCATCTTGAAGCCGAATTCCTGTTCTACGAGCACCACAACGTCGACAACCTCGAGGCTGTCGATGCCCATATCTTCCTTGAGGCGGGATTCACCATAGATCTTCTCCTCGTCGATTTCGAGTTCTTCTGTGAGGAAGGCGTTCACCTTCTCCTTGATTTCTTCTATTGTCATGTTATTTCAGGTTTGTTATTTCTTCTTGCATACCATTATCGAGTGACCGCCGACACCGAGGTTGTCGTGGATGGTCTCGACCTCAAGGCCGGCCTTCTCAACGAGGGCGGCCATGTCCTCGCTGTGGTACATCTTGCTGTTACCGTTGGCGAGGGCGGTGAAATAAAGGCTTGTGAGGGTCAGGCAGAGGGCCGAGGCCTCGAATTTCTGGCGGTCCCAGAAGGTCTCCATGATGAAGACTCTGGAGTCCTTGTCCATAGCCGCGGCAGCCCTTTCGAGGATGGAGACGATCTCGTCCTCGCCGAAGCAGTCGAGGAACTGGCTCATCCAGATGATGTCCCATTTCCTTGTCTTCGGGAAGGCATTGGTGCGGTCGAGCAGGTTCATGCCGTAGCCGTGGATCCTGTCTTCGCCCTCCTTGCCCTTCACGTTGGCTTTCATGAGGCCTATCTGCTGGGGAAGGTCGACTATCGTAACCTCGACGTCCTTGTTGTGGTCCACGCACCTGAGAGCCCATTTCCCGGTATTGCCTCCGACGTCAAGAAGGTTCTTGGGAGCATAGGTGTCTATAATCTCGAGAGCCTCGTTGAAGGAATGGTCGGAATAGAAATGGTCGAAGCCGAACCAGCTTTTCTGGACGTCCTCGGGAAGGCTCGAGAGGCCCTCGTAGATTGTCGGCCAGGGGCCGAAATGCTCGAGGCCGGCGGGGCGGCCTTCCGTCAGCGACTCCTCGAGATGGAACCACCCTTCGTAGTTGACGTCATGGTTGAAGTCGATGTTGGCGCGGATGGACTCCTCGGTGAGGAGGAACCAGCCGGTCTTCGTGAGGGTGAAGCGGTCGGTCGAGGGATTGACAATGACGGTTCCGATCGAAAGACCGGACTCCATGAGAACCTTGACGGCATAGGGGCTGAGACCGGATTTCTCAGCAATCTCATCCATCGTAAGGCCTTCGTTGCCCGAAAGGCCGTCCTCACGCAGCATGTCGAGGATACCGAACTTGATCATAAGGCGGCTGGCCTCGAACACAACGGGACCCCAGGCGATGAAATGCGCCAGTCTTTGGGCGTCACGTGCCTTCAGCGAATCTTTCGTGTAGGCTTTTTCCAGAGCGGGAAACAGTTTCATAATCTTTTGTTTGGCTTGATGAACCTTGGCCTTCTTGCGCGTAGGCGCTCGTGCTTTCGCGCATGAAAGCCGGCAAATATACAAATTTTTATCGGGACAGGAAAATTTATGTTACCTTTGTGTGTTTTATACTGCACGAAAAATGAACAGAGTCGTTATCACTGGACTTGGAATCCACTCCTGCCTCGGCAAGACGCTTGACGAGGTCAGGGACTCCCTCTACACAGGAAAATCCGGAATAATCTTCGACCCCGCGAGAAAGGAACTCGGCTTCCGCTCCGGGCTTACCGGCTGTCTCGAAGTGCCGGACCTCAAGAAGGAACTCCCCCGCTCCCAGAGGGTCTACATGCCCGAGCAGGCCAAATACGCCTACTGCGCAACGCGCGATGCACTCAATGCCGCGGGCCTCGATGCCGACTTCCTCGAGAAGAACGACGTCGGACTGCTCTACGGCAACGACAGCTCCGCCGAGCCCGTCTACAACGCAATAAACACGATCATCACGAAGAAGGACACGATGATGTGCGGTTCCGGAGCGATCTTCCAGTCGATGAACTCCACCGTCACGATGAACCTGGGCTGCATATTCAAGCTCAAGGGCATAAACCTGACAGTTTCAGGGGCCTGCGCGAGCGGCTCCCACGCAATAGGCCTTGGCGCCCTCCTAATCCAGAACGGGCTCCAGGAGATAGTCGTATGCGGTGGCGCCCAGGAAGCCAACGCCCTGTCCGTAGGCTCCTTTGACGGCATCTCGGCCTTCTCGACAAGAGAGGACGAGCCCGCCCGCGCCAGCCGGCCCTTCGACCGCGACAGGGACGGCCTCGTCCCGGGAGGCGGCGCTGCGACGGTAATACTCGAAAGCTATGAATCAGCAGTCCGCAGGGGCGCTCCCATAATCGCCGAAGTGCTCGGCTACGGCTTCTCCTCCAACGGAGACCATATCTCCTCGCCGAATGTCGAGGGCCCCGCAAAATCGCTCATGATGGCTCTCCGCCGCGCGGGAGTCTCCATAAATGACATCGGCTACATCAACGCCCACGCGACCTCGACCCATGTAGGCGACACGAACGAGGCAAAAGCCATCTACAAGGTCTTCGGCGACACGAAAGTCGAAGTCACGAGCACCAAGAGCCAGACAGGCCACGAGATGTGGATGGCCGGCGCCAGCGAGGTCATCTACTCGATCCTCATGATGAAGAACGAGTTCATCGCCCCGAACCTCAACTTCGAGAATCCGGACGAGGACTCGGCAAAACTCATAATACCCCCTTACCGCGTCGACAAGAAATTCGACACATTCCTCTCCAACTCCTTCGGATTCGGAGGGACCAACTCAACCCTTATCATCCGCAATATTTGAAACGCGCCGTCGTCATAGGCGCGGGCCTCGGAGGCCTTGAAACCGGCCTCCTCCTCGCCCGCTCTGGTTACTCCGTCACGGTCCTCGAGCAGCAGGCCCGCGTCGGCGGCTGTATCCAGAGTTTCAGCCGCCGCGGGACGCTCTTCGACACCGGTCTCCATTGTGTCGGAGGACTCGAGGAAGGAAGCCTTCTCAGAAAGAGGGCCGAAGAGCTTGGATTTATGAAATTGCCATGGATAAGGATGGCTGGAGAAGAGGTTGTCATCGGTTCTTCGAGCTACTTCCTCCCGAGCGGTTACGACGCCTTCGGGAAGGCTCTCGCCGAATACTTCCCAGCCAGCGCAGAAGAAATCAAAAAATACTGCGAAGACCTTTCTTCCATAGATTCGAGATATCCCGAATGGACCTCGGAAAGCGCCTATGAATACCTCTGCAGGACAATTTCCGACCCTTTGTTGCGAAAGGTACTGAGCGGCACGTCGCTGAAGCTCGAGCTTTCGTCCGAGAGTTTGCCGCTTTACGTTTTTGCCAGGATTAATGACTCCTATATAAGAAGCTCCTGGAGACTCACCGCGGGCGGCAGCGCCCTCGCCGAGGCGCTCGCGATGGAGATACTTTCCGAGGGCGGACGCGTCGTCACGGGATTCCGCGTAAAATCCATCGACTCCTCCGACGGAGCCGTATGCGGAGTAACCCTTGATAACGGCAACAGCCTCCCGTGCGAACTTGTCGTCTCCTCGATCCACCCCGCGCTGACGGCCGGTCTTGCCGGAGCGGGCCTGAGGAAAATATATTCGAAGAGGATCTCCGGGCTTTCCAACACCTCTGGCTTCTTTACGGTCAATATCAGGCTCAAGGAAGGATCCCTCAAATACCTTGACCGCAACGTTTACATCCATTCCGAAGAGGCAGACCTCTGGAATCCCCGGGCCGACCGTCTCGAAAGCGTCATGGTCAGTTTCGGCCCGTCGGAAGAAAGGACAGTCCCGGAATATGCCGGCTCGATCGACCTTCTCACACGCACCCTCCCGAAAGACAACAGCATAGCCGCAAGGAAGTCTCTCGCGGAAGAATGTATCCGGTTCGTCTCCGGAAGGTTCCCCGGACTCGCGGACATGGTCGAAGCCTTCTGGACCAGCACCCCCTCCACATATGAGAAATTCACCTCCATCCCCGGAGGTTCAGCATACGGCACCATAAAGGACTGGAGAAGTCCCGAAACGACCTTCCTCTCCTCCAGGACGCCTCTCCGCGGCCTCTTCCTCGCGGGAGGGAGCCCCGGCCTTCACGGCGTCTTCGGCGTCACTATGACAAGTTACAGAACCCTTGATGAAATCTTAAGCAGCGAAAATAATATATGAAGTACGCACTTGTTACCGGCGGAAGCCGCGGAATCGGACGCGCCATATGCGTCAAACTTGCCCGCATGGGCTATTCCGTAATAATAAACTATGTATCCAACGAGGCAAAAGCCCTCGAGACCCTGGATCTTGTCCGCGCCGAGGGAGGCGACGGAGAACTCCTGAAGTTCGACGTAGCCGACGGAGCCGCTGTCCGCGAGGCCCTCGAAGGATGGCAGGCAACCCATGCCGGAGAATACATAGAAGTGCTCGTGAACAATGCCGGCATAAGGAAGGACAACCTCATGATATGGATGGAGCCCGACGACTGGCACAAAGTGCTCTCCACCAACCTCGACGGTTTCTACAACGTGACACGCTGCGTGATTAAGGATATGCTCGTGAAGAAATACGGCCGCATAGTCAATGTCGCCTCGCTCTCAGGCCTCAAGGGCCTTCCCGGCCAGGCCAACTATTCCGCAGCCAAGGGAGGCCTCATCGCCGCAACGAAGGCTCTCGCCCAGGAAGTGGGCCGCAAGGGAGTCACTGTCAATGCCGTCGCCCCGGGCTTTGTACGCACTGACATGGTAGAAGGTCTCGACGAGGCCGAGCTCAAGCGCAACATTCCGATGAACCGCTTCGGCTCGCCCGAAGAGGTCGCTGCGCTCATAGGTTTCCTCGCCTCAGCCGAGGCAAGCTACATAACCGGAGAATGTATTTCTGTTAACGGAGGACTGTACTCCTAGTACATTAGGTGTTTCTTGGACTTGTCGCGCCACTCTGCGTCCGATTTCCACTCCGTGAAATAGATGACGAGGTCGGCGTCGGACTTGTAGTCCACAAAGTAGATCTTCTTCTCTGCGTCGCTCTTGTACTCTACGAAGTACCAGAGGCCATCATTGTGGCCTTTGGCATCGGATTTCCAATCGCACTTATATACGACGAGGTCTGCGTCACTCTTCCATTCAGTTACGTACACCTTGACGTCAGCATCGCTCTTGTACTGGCAGCTGTATACGGTCTGGGACTTGGACGCGAAGGCGCCAAGGAAAACGAGGAAAACTATTGCAAGGATTCTTTTCATAAGGGTCGGCTTTTCCGCCACATCTCGCAAAAATCCCGCCATACTTCCGGGTTAAGTTCGGCAAAATGCCGAACTTAACCCGGAAGTATTAACGGGTGATGAGGTTGCCCTTGCCGGTGCGGTTCAGGACTATGCCGTCAGCTGCATTGATGTAGCCTATCTCGACGTTGCCGGAGCCTTCGATATTGACAACAAGTTTCGCGCACTTGAGACCGGTGAAGGAAATCGAGCCCTTGCCGCGTACGGTAACCGAGACATCGCCGTCAACAAAGACGTCTCCGTCAAGGATTATATTGCCCTTGTCGCTTTCATTGATGTAACCGGTAGCCGTAGGACCGGAAAGGTAGAGCTTCGCGTCACGGGCCTCGCCGGAGACCTTCATGAGGCCGTCCTCGCATGTAACGGAAATCTTGTCCTGGTCTTCGGGAGCGGCGAGTACATCGACCTGCTGGGGCCAGCAGCAGGGCGCATAGACTATGTCGAAAGGCGCGTCGAGGACAAGGGTCTCGACATCAGCCATGGGACGGTTGTCGACAACTGCGGGAGCGCCACCACGGCATCCGCAAACGGCGGCCAGCGCTATAAGCGCGATAAGTATGTTCTTGCTTTTCATATGCTACTTCTTGGTGTTGAGATAGATTACACTCCAGGCGGGGATTTCGACGGAAACGGCGCCCCCGACGGGCTCCAGAACGGATGACGCTTCTATCTGGGAGTCATCGGCGGGGAGAGTGTCCGAGGAGAACACATACACGTCATAAGCGCCTTCGGCAGGGATCTCGAAGGAGAGGCTCTCCTCATTGCCGTTGGCGAAGATCCATGTCTTCGAGCCGTCAGGAGCCTCGACATAGGAAGAGGCCGCGAACTCGTTTCCGAGGTCTACGGGATACACTTTGGAGCCGATCGGGATGAAGCGGGCCATCAGCGAGTACGAATAGTACTGGGGACGTACGGCATAGTCCTCAAGCCCTTCCTCGTCGGGATAGAGGGAGGCAAGGGAATGCCAGAGACCGCAGTTGTGGAGGCCGCCGTAGTGCTGGTCGTAGGCTATCCAGAGGCTGGCGCCCGAAGCTCCCGCATTGAGGAAGTTGAGGGCAAGGCGGGTCAGGGTCACGCCCCTGGTCGCAGTGGAGGTCGCATTGAGGCCATTGCCGTTGCTGAGGCCGAACTCACATACATAGTGGGGCCTGCCCTTGCAGGCTTCGACATTGCGTTTCTCCCAGTTATATATCGTGGAGTTGGTCGTATTGCAATCGTAGAGATAGGTGTGGGAGTTGTACATGTCGGCTATGTCCCCAACCCTCTCGACTGTCTGCTCGAGGAAGAAGCGGCGCGTGTCGGTATTGTCCGAGCAATTGAAGCGTATCTTGTCACGCAGTCCTTCGCGGCGCAGACGCGCTTCGAAGACGCGGCAGGTCCTGTCGTACCACCCCATCGGGGAGACACCGCATTCGGGCTCGTTGTAAAGGGTCGCCTCCTTGACGCAGGTATAGCCCTTCACCTCTATGAGGTACTTTATGAGGGCAGTGAAGTTCTCGGCGACCTCCTCGTCGTCACCGGTGCGGCATACCCAGTGGTTGCCGCCCTCCGGGTCGCGCAGGAAGTGGTTGAAAGGACATCCCCAGATAACGAGGAGAGCCTCTCCGCCTATTTCCTCGACAAGGTCGAGCTCCTTGTAGAGCATCTTGAGCGAGCCTTCTTCGGAGAAGTCGAAGCCGTCCCAGTTGTAGTTGTAGGGATCGTCATCGTCGTTGGTCTTCTCGTACCAGCTCGGGATTATCATCATGCGGAAACGCTTCACCCCGGTAGACTTGATCCTCGGGGCATAGACGCGGTCCCAGTCCTCTTCGGGAAGACCATGATTGGCGACATCGTCACCTATCCATACGGGGTCCATCTCAAGGCCGATGCCGTAGATCGGGGCGCCGGTCGGTTTGGAGGAATGGCTGAGCGGCTGGGCCTTCAATGCTGATGCGGCGACAAAGAGTATCACCAGAGAGACAATAATTTTTTTCATCTATATATAATTTAGTAAAATTCGACCATACTTCCCGGTTTAATTCGCCATTTTGCCGAACTAACCCCGGAAGTATCAGCTGTTCCTTTGGCGGACGGCCTCGAAGAGGAGTATCGCCGCCGAGACGGAAGCGTTCAGGGAATCGAGGGAGCCGAGCATCGGAATCTTGATGTGGGCATCGGCAGCCTCCCGCCATATGTCAGTCAAACCCTTGTCCTCGGTCCCTATGACTATGGCCGTTCCGCGTTTCATGTCCGTATCATAGTACCAGGAGGAATCCTGGAGCTGGGCCGTCAGAATCTGGATCCCTCGGGCCTTGAGGAAATCTATTGCCTCCTTCGAGGAGCAGGCAACGCACGGGACGGTGAAGATGCCGCCGAGGGAACTTCTTATGAGGTTGGGGTTGTAAAGGTCGGTAAGGGGGTCGCAGACGAGGACGGCGTCGACGCCGGCGGCGTCAGCTGTCCTCATGACCGCGCCGAGATTGCCCGGCTTTTCGACACTCTCGAGCACTGCCACAAGGGGATTTTCGGGAAGGTCGAGACCGGAAAGTTTCAGACTCCTTTCGTGGATCTCGGCAATCAGACCTTCGGTACCTCCGCGATAGGCGATCCTGTCATAAAGGGAAGCGGGCACCTCGATTACGGATTCGGCCTCCGGAAGGGGCCCGTCTCCGTATATCTCAGGGCATACGAAAAGGGTCGAAATGCGGAAACCGGATTCGACACAATGACCTATCTCACGACGTCCCTCGACAACGAAGAGACCCATCTCGCGACGGAGGCGGGACTTCTCCTCAAGAGCCAGCAAAGTCTTTATCTTAGGATTCTGGGCGGAAGTTATCTGTTCGGTTCTCATATCATCTCCTCACGCTCGCGGATGTCCTTGATACGAAGCTGGAGGCTCGCGGAGCCGCGGTAGAAGTTCTCCACGAGGCTGTAGCAGACATCGATCGGGTTGCCGGCCTTTATGTAGTCGAAGAAACCTGCGAGGTTGAAGGCTATGGCGGAGATATGGTGGGAGAAGCTGGACTCCTCGATCAGTTCGAGTTTCAAGTGGCCGCCGTCAGCGCCGACGCGGCGTCCCTCACCGTTGTCATAGACGTTCTCTGTTATGAAGACGGGAGAGTTGTTGCCGGGGCCGAAAGGCTGGAACTGCTTGAGTATCCTGAAGAACTTGGGGGTTATCTGGGAGAAGCCTAGCTTCGCGTCGATGTCGATAATGGGGACGAGCATATCGGGGTTTATCTTGCCCTCGATGAAGGCGTCGATGCGGCGGCAGAACTCCGGGAGGTTCTCCTCGCGGAGGGTGAGGCCGGCGGCATACAGATGGCCTCCGAAGTTCTCGAGGAGGTCGGCGCAGGACTCTATCGCCTGGTAGAGGTCGAAACCGTGGACGGAGCGGGCCGAACCGGTAACCATGTCATTGCTCTTCGTAAAGACGAAAGTCGGCTTGTAGAAGGCCTCGACAAGGCGTGAGGCGACAATTCCGACGACACCTTTGTGCCAGTCGGGATTGTAGACGACAGTCGCATTGTTGAAGACGAGGCAGCGGTTCTCGCGGACCATCTCTATCGCCTCCTGGGTTATTTCGCGGTCGATTTCCTTACGCTCATTGTTATGGCGGTTGATCTCGTTGCCCATCTTTTCGGCGGTCGCGTCGTCGAGCGCGGTAAGGAGCTCGACGGCAATCTTGCCGGACTCCATACGTCCGGCGGCGTTGATGCGGGGGCCAATCTTGAAGACTATGTCGTCGATCGTAAGATGGCCGGGCTCGAGGCCGGAGAGGGTAATCATCGCCATGAGGCCGCAGCGGGGGCTCTCATTGAGGCGCTTGAGGCCGTAATGGGCGAGTATCCTGTTTTCACCGACGATGGAGACAAGGTCGGAGGCTATGCTTACGGCAAGCAGGTCGAGGAGAGGGTACACCTCGTCAGAAGGGATGGCGTGGCTCTGGGCGTAAGCCTGGACGAGCTTGAAGCCCACACCGCATCGGCGCGGGTCATCGCAGGGATAGAAGCAGTCCTCCCTCTTGGGATCGAGGACTGCGACGGCCTTCGGGAGCTGGTCCTCGGGAAGGTGGTGGTCACAGATTATCATGTCGATCCCCTTCTCGCGGGCATACTCGACCTTCTCTATGGCCTTGATACCGCAGTCGAGGGTTATGATGAGGCTGTAACCGTTCTCTGCGGCCCAGTCTATACCCTTGAAGGAGACTCCGTAGCCTTCGTCATAGCGGTCGGGGATATAGTATCCGATACGGCGGGTCCGGCGGCGGAAGAAGGAGTAGACGAGGGCGACGGCAGTAGTTCCGTCGACGTCATAATCTCCGTAAATAAGGATCTTTGAGCCCTCTAGGAGCGCCCTTTCGACACGGTCCACAGCCTTGTCCATGTCTTTCATAAGGAAAGGGTCATGGAGATTGTCAAGGCTCGGGCGGAAGAAATCGCGGGCTTCCTGGAAGGTATGGACGCCTCTTTGGACAAGAAGCTGGGCGAGGACGGGGTCGACGCCGAGCTCGGAAGAGAGGCGGCTGACCACCTCCGGGTCTCCGCTTTCCTTCAATATCCATTTCTTCTCCACTGCCATAATAGGCAAAGGTAGACAAAATGTTTCTACTTTCGTGGACTTTTTTGTACTTTTGTCCGAATTTTATGTAATAAACGGGCCATAGCCCTACTGATTGGATACAGATTATGGAACAGAATTTCAACGAACAGGAACTCCTCCGCCGCGAAGCACTCACCAAACTCCGTGAGCTCGGCATAGAGCCCTACCCGGCTCCCCTTTACCCGGTAAACGCCTCCTCGGCAAGCGTCAAGGCCGAATTTGACCCCGAGAAGAACAATCTCCAGGACATCTGCCTCGCCGGCCGTCTCCTGAGCCGCCGCACAATGGGCGCCGCCTCCTTCGCCGAGATCCAGGACGAGAGCGGAAGGATCCAGATATACGTCAACCGCGACGAGATATGCCCCGGTGAGGACAAGACGATGTACAACACTGTCTTCAAGAAACTCCTCGACATCGGCGACATCATCGGCATCAAAGGGTTTGCCTTCATAACGAAGACCGGCCAGCTCTCCGTCCATGTCAAGGAGCTCACGCTTCTTTCCAAGTCCCTCCGCGTCCTCCCTATCGTCAAGGAACAGGACGGCAAGGTCTTCGACGCCTTTGCCGATCCCGAGCTCCGCTACCGCCAGAGATACGTTGACCTCATAGTCAATCCCCAGGTCAAGGAAACCTTCATCAAGAGGGCCCAGATAGTCGCCACAATGAGGGAGTACTTCAACGAGGCCGGATGTCTCGAGGTCGAGACCCCCATCCTCCAGTCAATCCCCGGCGGCGCCACCGCCCGTCCCTTCATAACCCACCACAACGCCCTCGACATCGATCTCTATATGCGTATCGCCAACGAGCTCTACCTCAAGAGACTTATCGTCGGAGGCTACAACGGTGTGTATGAGTTCGCCAAGGACTTCCGCAACGAGGGCATGGACAAGACCCACAATCCCGAGTTCACCTGCATGGAGATCTACGTGGCCTACAAGGACTACATCTGGATGATGGAGTTCGTCGAGAAGATGCTGGCAAAGATCGCCGCCAAGGTCAACGGCGGTTCGACCGAAGTCACTATCGGCGAGAATACAGTGGATTTCGGCGGGACCTACAGAAGGCTCCCCATCCTCGAGGCAATCAAGGAATACGCCGGCGTCGACGTCAAGGGAATGGACGAGGACGAGCTCCGCGCTACCTGCAAGAAGCTTGGCGTCGAGATCGAGCCTTCGATGGGCAAAGGCAAGCTCATCGACGCGATCTTCGGAGAATACTGCGAGAAGAACCTTATCCAGCCGACCTTCGTGACCGACTATCCCGTAGAGATGTCCCCTCTTACAAAACGTCATAGGACCGACCCCACCCTTACCGAGCGCTTCGAGCTCTTCGTATGCGGCAAGGAGCTCGCCAATGCCTATTCCGAGCTCAACGACCCGATCGACCAGTTCGAAAGGTTCGAGGAGCAGGCCCGCCTCAAGAGCAAGGGTGACGATGAGGCCATGTTCATCGACATGGACTTTGTCCGCGCCCTCGAGTTCGGTATGCCTCCCACGTCCGGTCTCGGAATGGGAATCGACCGTCTCACTATGTTCATGACCGGTCAGACCACAATCCAGGACGTCCTCTTCTTCCCCCAGATGCGTCCCAAGCCCGTAGAATAAATCTCTTTATCCGCCATATGAACAACTGATACTTCCCGGTTAAGTTCGGCAAAATGCCGAACTTAACCGGGAAGTATGACAAAAATCCAGCGACAGTTAGGCAATTTGCCGGACTGTCGCTGGAATTATGGGGAGCGTACCTACTCGTAGCAAGCAGGCTTGCGGGCGATTTTCGCGACAAGGTAGTCGCGAAGAGCCGCCGCCTGCTCGGGAGTCACAGATATGTGGCGGCGGGTGCCGTTCGGATCCTCCGTGAACAGAGTCGAGCCTTCCGGAGTCACCTCGATGGTTCCGTAAGGAGAAATCGTGAACCAGTCTTCTTCACCGGCGGCAAAAAGGACAGCGGTATCATCCCACATGGGACGGTCGAAAGGCATAGGGAGATAGCACTTGTAGGCCTCTGCAAGAGGATGGCGTCCGGCCCATGCATGGTCCACGTCGATATTTGCCCCGGGATAGAGCACATTGATTCCCAGCTCCCAAGGAGATACGACAACCGGAGTCGGCCACTCCTCGAGTATAGTCTTGGCGGAAGGAACATCCACATAGACATTGTATTCGTGAAGCTCGGGGTTGCTGAACACTCCGGCCACGACGACAAGCTCCTTTACCTTCCTTGCGACGAGTTCGCGGCCCGTCAAGGGCGAGAACTCATCAGCGGGAGAGTCATAAAGCCTCTTGAGATTGGTGAAGAAACCTACGGAAGCGATAGTCACCGAATGGTCCTTCGCGCCAGCGAGGGCTTTGCGGTAAAGCAGATACGACTCGGGAAGCGCGTCATGGTCCTCAATCGAGCGGGGGAACAGAGGGTTGCCAGCCTCATCCTTCATATCAGCGACGAACTGGGCATAGTTCACGGAAGTGTCATTGGGATCGAAGCGTCCGTCGGTAATCTTCCCTATCGGGATGTCCGTATGGCCGTAAAAGGTCTGCATTATGTCCACAAACTCCACAGGTCCCCTGCCCTCCTTGTTCAGAGTGATGGCCAGGACATCTATCTTCCCTTCGTCAACAAGCTTGTTGAGGACATCGAGGGCGAGCACGTCGTCCACGTCATTCCCCTGGTCGGTGTCAAATATGATCTGGGGCACCTCAGGCGCCTTGGCGCAAGCCACCATCATCAGAGCAGCGGCTATTATGGTCAGAGTACGTTTCATATCAAACTATTTGTATGTTGTCTTGTAGATATCGTAGGTCCAGCAGCACATCTTCTCGGCCGTCTCATAGACGTCCGGGGACTGTTTGCTGACCGTGAAATAGACCGTCGGGGTCCTGTAATTGTCTATGTAGCCGAAATTGTCCCTGACGAAGCCGGCATTGTGGTTCCGCGGGAATCCGGAAAGCTCAGGCGTGATCTGCGCAAGTTTCTTCCAGGTGCCTACATTCTGCTGGAAGCCCGAGAAACTCAGGTACATGACCTCCATAGTCGCCGGAATGAATGTCGGATAGGATTTCGGGAACGGTCGAACGTCACGGATCATTATGATCCTGTCGTTATCAAGGTCAACGGCGAAATCCAGATTGCTGGCAATGTCCTGGCTGCCATCAGACTTCTTGAGGCCATTCGTGATCATGCTCCTCTGGGTCCCCATATCAAGTTTCGACATGTCGGACATGTCGATTATGCGGTAGGCTTCACGTGTCCCCTTGAGGTCACCTATCGAGTATGCAAGCAGCACTTTGCCCTTTTTGTCAAGGGATATTGCCGACGGCTGGCCGACTCCCCAGCAGTTTCCGCCGGACCATGCGAGGTCGCCCTCGGTATCCCATGTCTTCTTCACTATGGGGCCTTCGGTATACTTCACCCACCTGTCGGCGTTCAGGTCATTGCTGAAAGCGACGGCAAGCTCGCAATAGTCGTACTCATTCCTGCCGGTAGTGTAGAACATCGCATACTTGTATACGGTATCCCCCATCTTGAACTCGCCCTGAATCACAGAAGGGTCGCATGTGTGATGGCTGTCGTAGACCTCACCCGGCTGAAGGACGCTCTTCGCCTCCGTCCGGGTCCCGTCAGGATGCTCCACGAACATATAGACATTGTCGATTATCGTGTCGTGCAGCGAGGCGGAAGGATCCGCATAGGGATTGGCACACATGTATACATACCTGTCCCCGTTCTCCTGCTGGAGGATAACGGGGCAGTAGGAATATCTCTTCTTCTCAGTCTCCGGGAACGCGAAAGCCAGTTCAGGCTCGCTCCAGGCCGGCTTGGCCGGCTCGGGAGGGTTCACGGGACCATCCGGCTCCGAAGGGTTGTCTATCTCGCCGCATCCTAAAGCGGCGAGAAGGACAAACATCGGGAAAATGTATCTCAGCTTCATCAATAATTGGGGTTCTGGGTAAGATTGGGGTTATTGTCGACTTCAATCTGGGGAAGAGGGAATCTTTCGTTCTTGCCGATTACAAAATTGTTGTAGTCGGCATCGCGGGTGCGGAGCTCGGCGACGTTTTCCTCGGTAAAGCCCCAACGCTTGAGGTCCATCCAGCGGATACACTCAAAGGCGAGTTCCAGACCGCGTTCTATCTTGATATGATCCTTGAACTCCTTGTAATCAGTGAGAATCTTCGGATCAGTATAATACTGGCTCGAGGCAAGGGCGGGAAGCTTTACACGCTGGCGGACCCTGTCGACAAGGGCTATGGCCTTATCGGTCGGGCCGTTGTTGATCTCGTTGAGCACCTCGGCGTAGAGAAGAAGCATATCGGCAAGACGGATAGAGCGGTAATTGTTGTCCGTAAAGTAGTATAGAGGACGGACATCAGTCGAGTATTTCTTTATGAAGACCCTCTTGCTGTCTGTATCCGAATACTGATATTCCTCCCAGGTCTTGTCGTAGATAAGCTGCTTCCCATATTCGGGGAAGTCTGCATCGGACTCTGCATACCATAGAGTATAGTAGAGACGGGGATCATTCTTGCCTTCTGTGGTCTTCTCCCTCTTGAAATACTCCATGACCCAACGGTTGCCCTCGATGTTGTTCCAGCCTATTCCCTTCGGAGACTGAAGATGCTCGAGCTGGGTTGCAAGCTGGGCGTTCGGGTCGAGATAGTTGTCAGTCTGGTCGAAACCGACATAATTGCAGAGAGAGAAATGTATCTCATAGATTGACTCCTTGTTGTCCTCGGTCTTCGGGTCGAAGTTGTCATGCCAATTGTCGACGAGGTCATAGATAGCCTTGCCTTCTCCGTCAACTATCCATTCCAGACATTCTGCGGCTTCCTCCCATTTATGCTGCTGGGCATAGACCTTGGCGAGGAGCGCATAGGCCGCGCCCTTCGAAGGGCGGCCCTGCTCTCGCGTCCTGCGGGCGGGAAGGATCTCTATTGCAGCAAGAAGATCCTTTTCAAGCTGGGCGAAAGTGGCCTCGGGAGTAGAGTTCGAAGGTTTGTCGCCGGCAGAAGAGGTATGGAGGCAGAGAGGCTCGGTGTCCCAAAGTATGGTCAGATAGAAATAATAGAAGGAGCGGAGCCATAGGGCCTCAGCCTTTATCTGGGCGCGGGCATCCTCGCTGTCGAACTTGATGTTGGGGTCGTCGATATGGTCAAGGACCTGGTTTGCCCTGTTGATTGCCGTATAATGTTCGGCCCATATCTTCTTGGGGACCTCCCAGAAACTGTAGTCCGTATATTTGAACTTCGTCCACTCGGCGACTTCGGTCCATCCGGCGTAGCTCACTCCGTCATCGGCCATGCCGTTGAGCTGGACATGGATGTTGCGGGTCCATGTTCCCTGGCGGTAGAACATGTTGTAGACGGCATTCAGGCCGGAATTGAGGTCGTCCTGGGTCTTCCAGAACATACCGGTCGAAAGACCGTTCCTGTTCTGGAAATCGAGGGCCTTTTCACATGAGGCCAGGCATGTCGCCATGGCGGCCATCACTAGTATCGAAAATATCTTTTTCATCATTTTATCCTCCCTGCTTTAGAATGTGAATGATACAGCGAACTGGACTGAACGGGGATTCGGGAACGAGCATCCGTCATAACCTATCGTATAGATGCCCCCGTCGGTGAACTCGGGATCGAGTCCGGAGTACTTCGTGAGGGTAAGGAGATTGTGGGCCGTTACAGAGAATCTGATCTGGTCAAACTTTATCTTCTGGAGGGCGGACTGGGGAAGGCTGTAGCCGAGAGTTATGTCGCTGAAACGGAAGAACGAGCCGTTCTCAAGCCAGCGGTCCTGGTCAGCGCGTGAGTTGCGGGTATCTCCATAGACAGGGCGGGGCGTCGTCG
>JAKSJS010000140.1 GCA_024398155.1 Bacteroidales bacterium
ACTACCCTAACCTGAATATGGAGTGGCTTCTCACCGGCAAGGGCAAAATGTACAAGAACGTCTCCGACTCCCCTGCCGCTTCCGAAATTTTCTTCGCGCCCGAAGAACCCGAGATGCCCGAGATCCCCGGACAGCCCGACCTGTTCGAAGACGACGACGACCTCCCACTCAGTGACGAGGAGCAGGCCATAAATAGCGTTGAACCCAAGGTAGCGCAGGGATACTCCCCTTCCGCGCAAACCTCGAGTTCAATCGCAACTAGAATACAGGCTGTTCAAAGCCCTGTAAATCAACGCAAAGTACTTAAAGTAACCATACTTTTCGACGACGGTACCTATCAGGAATTGTAGCAAAAACCCTATCCACTGAGTCGGTTTTATCCTTATATTTGTGTAGATAATGACTCTGTCATCCATGAAGCCGCTCAAACATTCCCCTTCTCTCTCAACAGCCCTTTATGTCGCGGCGGCGACAGCTGTGCTGGTGCTTCTGGTCAACAATTGCAGTGCGTCATACCAAAACGCAGAAGAATATGACGTCTGTATGGTAGGCGGTGGCGCAGGCGGAATCGGTGCAGGTTATGCCTTGAAGGACAGCGGCCTCAAGGTATGTATCATTGAGCGCGAAGCCTGTCTTGGCGGTACCCACGTCAACGGACGCATATTGGAGCTCCTTCCGGGCTCAGTCCCCCCCTTCTTTGATGATCTCTACGCCCGTAACAACGCTCTCTTTACTTTCCATAACGGGGCTACAATAGATAATATGTACTATGTAAGCCACGAAAAGGGCGTGTCGGGATCCCGTCAGACTATGCGCGTCGACCGGCAGGCAATCTCCAAGGTATATTATGAGGAATTGTCCCCTGCCATAGACATAAAGCTCAGACGTCTTCTAACCTCTGCCGTTGTAAGGAAAGGCGTATGCAAGGCTATCGTAGTACGTAATCTATTGACCGACAGCGAAGAGACAATACGTGCAAAGGTCTTCATAGACTGTTCTGGAGGAGAGCTCGCCAAGATGACGAACGGCCAGGAAGGCACAGGCTATTACTGGGGCAGCGACGGCAGGGACAGGTTCGGAGAGACGTTCTACCCCGATGGCACGCTCCCCGACCGCTACGACATCAATTTCCTTGAAATGACGCTCCGCGTAAGACACGACGTAAATGTTCCTGAAGACTTGTCCAATGTAGTTATCCCTCAAGGAGTTACAGCGACATCAAGCCATGGCTGGACCGACAATTCCGACGAGAATTGTGACATACGTCTTACCTCCTACCACTGCAATCTCTCCAAACAGAAGTTCATTGATGAGGGATATGACGCCTCATACAGGGAAGCCCTCGTGAACAGCCTTGCCTGCTGGAAACTGACCAAGGAAACTTACGGGCAGAACACTTATTCCTATGATAAACCGGCCCCTATGCTCAGCATACGCGAGGGCGTACGTATAATATGCGACGATATGCTTACCCAGGAAGACTGTACGAGGGAAGTTACGATGGACGACATAGCGGACCTCGCTTCGCTCCGCTACATAGCCCTC
Organism: Bacteroidales bacterium; assembly: GCA_024398155.1. Lineage (GTDB taxonomy): Bacteria > Bacteroidota > Bacteroidia > Bacteroidales > UBA932 > Cryptobacteroides. Next base: position 1,546 of record JAKSJS010000140.1, read on the forward strand.
TCCTCCTGGTATATAGACATCCACGGCGAACAGCACGCCTACGCCGCCTCGATTCCAACTAAGAACAGGGGCATAACGTACGACATGTTGATTCCGAGGAACAACAGCAATGTCCTCGTCGGATGTCGCGCGTTCGGATGCAGCCACGTCGCCCATGCGGCTAACCGCTTGACCAGAACGATGTTAAGCCTGGGGAACGCATGCGGCTATGCCGCTGAATACTTTATAGCCCATGGTCTTTCAGACGTCAGGGACGTAGACATCGATTTCGTCCAGGATTCAGTCGACATGAAGGGCCAGATCGAGAAATGTGTTGCATTGTACTAAATGATGTGAAGTATCTGCACTATTGGCGACGAAATCCTTATCGGACAGATTGTCGATACCAATTCATCTGAAATATCAAGGGCTCTCGGAGAAACAGGAGTGCGCTGTACGCGTATGCTCTCAATAGGAGACGACTCTGACGAGATTATAGGCGATCTCGAGAACGAGCTGAAAATCAACGATATAGTTATAGTAACCGGAGGTCTCTGACCCACGAAGGACGACATAACGAAACCCGCTCTCGATTTACTTCGACGAACTATCATCGAAGAAAACAAATAGCAAAGTAAATGCCGTATTATCAAAGAGTTACAGACCAATATAACAACTTTGTTAATACGGTTAACTTTTTTGTTATATACAAGAATTACCTATTAGAAGCCTTAGGAACGTCTCTTTTTCCACAAAGCAGTCATTTCCTCCAGTGTCTTGCCCTTGGTCTCAGGGACAAGCTTCAGGACGAACACAGCGGCGACTATACAGAGCACGCCGTAGAGTCCGTATGTGAAGGCATGGCCGAAATTGGTCCCCATCGAGCCGACGCTTATGTTGTACATAGGCACGAAGGTCGAGGAAACGATGAAGTTGAAGATCCACTGGAAGGCAACGGCGATAGCCGTCGCCGCTCCCCTGATCGTGTTGGGGAAGATCTCGGAGATCAGTACCCAGCAGATCGGGCCCCAGCTGAACATGAAGGAGGCGCTGTAGACCATTATGCTTATTACGGCGACGACGGGCGGGAGGGCCGTTACGCTCGTAACGGCGACGCCCAGAGCGCCCAGGGCCATGCCAAGGGAGCCAAAGATAAGCAAAGGCTTACGGCCGAGCTTCTCGACAGTAAGGATGGCCACAAGGGTGAAGGAGATATTGACGACGCCCATGAGGACGGTCTGCATCATGGGGTTCTCCATGCCCATGGACTGGAATATCCTCGGAGCATAATAGAGGACTGCATTGATGCCGACAGCCTGCTGGAAGACGCTGAGCATAATACCTATAAATATAACGAGCCATCCGTAAGTCAGGAGTTTCTCGCTCTTTGCCGTGACGGTGGTCTTTATCTCACTGAGTATTTTGGCAGCCTTGGACTCGCCATTGATCTTTGTCAGAACGTCGAGAGCCTCGTCGTCGCGGCCGGAGAGCGCGAGGTAACGGGGCGTCTCGGGAACGAGGAGGATAAGGAGCGTAAAGAGGCCGGCGGGAACACATTCACTGACGAACATGAGTCTCCATCCGGTCGTCACGCTCCAATTGCCGTCAGAGGCAAGCAGAAGGCCGTTGGTGATCTCATTGAGGCCAGAAGCCGCTCTCTCGATGACGGGGGCAATATGGGAGCCGAGGATCACGAGGTGCACGAAATAGACCACGAGCTGGCCGAAGATTATGGCGAACTGGTTCCATGAGACGAGCACTCCCCTTCTGTCGGCCGGCGCAATCTCGGCGATGTACATAGGACATATCGCCGAGGCCATGCCGACGCCGACGCCGCCGAGTACCCTGTAGAAGTTGAAGGCTATGAGAAGGCCCAGAGAGGCCTCTCCCTTGGGGAAGAAGAGGAATTCGGGACAGTAGGAGCCGAGCGCGCTCAGGAAGAAGCAGACGCCGGCGATGAAGAGGCTCTTCTTCCTTCCGAAGCGGGTGGCGAACAGTCCCGAGAGGGCGCTTCCGAGGATACATCCGAGGAGGGCGCTCGAGGAGGTTATGCCGTGGAGGAAGTTCGTATAGGTAAAGTCACCGGCGCCCATGAAGAACGCCTGGAGACCGCTTTCCGCACCAGAAATGACTGCCGTATCGTATCCGAACAGCAGGCCGCCGAGCACGGCGACAAGTACAATGGAGAAGAGGTAGGCCTTCGAGCCTTCCGCCCTGTTGTATTTCATAAAGGATCAGTTTTAGATGTACATGCTGACGATTGCCTCATAGAGCTCCTGCTGGGCGGAAACCTGGGCGGGCTCGCCATTCTTGCGAGCGTAGTCGGCCACTTCCTCGAGGGTGAGCTTGCCGTCCTCGAAGTCCTTGCCGATGCCGCCGTCATAGGAGGCGTAGCGCTCCTTGACCATTGCGGGGATGGGGCTCTTTTCGAGGATCTCGGCAGCAGCGAGGAGAGCTCTTGCCATTGTGTCCATGCCGCTGATGTGGGCGTAGAAGATGTCCTTGAGGTCGGTGGAGTTCCTTCTGGTCTTGGCGTCGAAGTTCATGCCGCCGACAAGGCCGCCGGCGCGGATGATGACCATCATGGCCTGGGTCAGCTCATAGACGTCGATCGGGAACTGGTCGGTATCCCAGCCGTTCTGGTAGTCGCCGCGGTTGGCGTCGACGGAGCCGAGAAGGCCGGCGTCGGCAGCGCACTGGAGCTCATGCTCGAAGGTATGGCCGGCGAGGGTCGCGTGATTGACCTCGATGTTGACCTTGAAGTCCTTGTCGAGGCCGTTGGCGCGGAGGAATCCGATTACGGTCTCCGTGTCGGCGTCATACTGGTGCTTGGTAGGCTCCATGGGCTGGGGCTCGATAAGGACTGTGCCGTTGAAGCCCTTGGAACGGGCATACTCCCTTGCCATCCTGAGCCTCGTCGCCATGTGTTCCTTCTCTCTCTTCATGTCGGTATTGAGGAGCGAGCAGTAGCCTTCGCGGCCGCCCCAGAAGACGTAGCATTCGCCTCCGAGCTCGATGGTTGCATCGATCGCGTTCTTGATCTGGAGCATGGCTCTTGCGGCAGCGTCGAAGTCGGGATTGGTCGAAGCGCCGTTCATGTATCTCTTGTTGCCGAAGACGTTGGCGGTTCCCCAGCGAAGCTTTCTCGTGGTGCCCGCCATCTTCTCCTTCGCGTAGGCGACGATGGTCTTGAGGTTGGCCTCATACTCCTCGACCGTAGCGGCCTCGTTCACGAGGTCCACGTCATGGAAGCAGAAATACTCGATTCCGAGCTTTTCCATGATCTCGAAGCCGGCATCCATCTTGGCCTTGGCGGCCTCGATAGGATCGCTGGAGGCGTTCCAGGGGAAGGTCTTCGTTCCGGGGCCGAACTGGTCGGAGCCTTCGGCGCAGAGGG
>JAKSJS010000141.1 GCA_024398155.1 Bacteroidales bacterium
CTTTGATAAGAGAACATGGGTAGTCAAGCCGGTAAGTGTTGCTGATGCCATGGCAGTTTTGGAGAAGAGGATAGGAATCATATGCGCAGAATAATATCAGTTATATTAATCCTTTCGATGTTTGTTATGGCATTGTCAGGATGTAAAAAAAGCGATGAGAGCAATGCGGTTGCTGATTACGGCACTTACGGTTCCGATTTTGCCCGCAAGCTTGCTCAAGAGACTCCTTACCGCAGCTGTCCCCATTTCGATACTGCTGCTTTGTTCCTGCTCGGGCAAAACCGCCCTCGAGACCTATTGGGCCGACGATTATGACGGTCCTCTCGGAATCCAGGTCGAAGACAACGCCCGCGGCGTGGCTACGATGTACCTGGCCGGCAAGCCTTTCTATGCCGCCGGCATAAACGATTTCGCCCTTTTCGTCAGGACCCTTTCCAACGAGCCCAGGAAGTATGTTCCCGGCCCCAATCTTGACGCCGGAGCCTTCCTCGAGGAGAATCTCAAGGAGATCGAGGAGGACATCAACATCCTCAAGGAGCAGAAAGTCCCCGTCGTCCGTTTCTGTGCGGTTCCTTTCTTCCACTATGAGATGCATTACTATCTCGAGAGCAGGGAAGAGTACCTTGCCGTCATGGACAGGATCGCTACGGCATGCGACGAGGCCCATATCCTCCTTGTTCCCTGCCTCCTCTGGCAGTATCACCACTACAATGAGTATTTCGGTGAGCCCCTGACCGCCTGGAACGACCCCGATAGCAAGACTTACGAGTTCCTCGGCAACTATACTACTGACATGGTCAATACCCTCAAGGGCCATAAATCGATAGCGATGTGGGAGTGCTCGAACGAGCTCATCCTTGCCTGTGACCTTGACAGGGTCGATCCCGAAAGACAGCCTTTCCCGATCCAGGATTATGCCGCGTCCCACGTCCGTTTCGCCGAGACCTGCAACGCCCTCGACCCCAACCACCGCATGGTCGGCAGCGGCTCCTCCGTACGTGAGCAGCAGTACAACATTTCCTTCAAGGGTGTGATGGAGTACGACAGCGTAAACGAGTTCAAGGAAGTCATGAGACTTTCTGCGCCGTATCCGATGCAGGGCTACACCGAGCATCTCTATGCTCTCAACCGCCCCTATGCCGAAGGCGACTTTACTCTCGATGAGTCCGTCAAATGCGTCATGGAATGCTGCGCCGAAAGCGGGCGAGTATATTATGTAGGCGAGTACGCCAACGTATGCGACGAGGAGTGGGACCAGAACATCAACCTCGAGACGGCCGAGGCCCAGTTCGAGTGCTTCTACGACAACAAGGTCCAGCTGACTCTCCTCTGGAACTACGGTCTCCACAGCGAGCACGGCTTCGGTCCCAATACCGAATACGGCCAGAAGGCTTTCCAGTTCCTCCGCGACGCCAACAAACGGCTTGAAAAATATTCGAAATGAGAAGTCCGCTCAAAACTATAGCTCTGGTAATTTCCCTGGCGGCCCTTGCGGGCTGTGCCGGGGATTTTGCTTCTTCTGAAGGAAGCAAGGAGTTCCATTCGATAATAAGGGCCTACGCCGACCAGTACAAGGATACCGTGCTATGCGAACAGTTCATCGAAGCTCTCGAGGCCCATCCATCGATTGCCGATGAGGTGTGGTTCTTCTGCGACGGCTGGGAGCCTTCGGAGTACGAGGCGGACGTGGCGAGGTTCGTCGCGGTCGCCGCGAAACTCCGCTCGCTCGGCATCGAAGTCTCTATCCAGGACATCTCCACGGGCCATCCCGACGAGCAGCTCGCGCCGGGCGACCGCGACATCCGCGGCTACCGCGCTGCCGTGACGTTCGACGGCTCGGTCCTCAACTCCCAGAGCTGTCCGCGCGACGAGGATCTCCGAAGGGACCTCGCCGAGCGCTACCGGATATTCTGCGGAGCGGTGAAGCCCCGTTGCGTGATGGTCGATGACGACCTCAGGATATCTTGGCACATGCCGTCGAACGAGATATGTTTCTGCGAGGAATGCATTGCCGGATTCAACAGCCGCTACGGCTACAAATATACGCGTGAGAGCCTTTGGAGGGCACTTTGCAAGAATCACAAAGGCCTCCGGGAGCAATGGATATCCTACTCCCGCGAGGGCCTTTCGGAGATTGCATCGATTATCGCTGACGCCGTCCATGAGGTGTCGCCCGAGTCCGTGATAGGATTCCAGAATGTCAATTTCCATAACGTCCTTCTCGAGGGCTATGACTGGAACCATATCTTCGGCGCATTGGCCGGGGAGTCCGGTACTACCGCTTCGCGTCCGGGACATGGCTACTACTACGACCAGGTACCCGCCGACCTTCTCTCGAAGGCCTACGGCATTTCCCGCCAGATAGCCCGCCTCGACCCTTCCTTGAACTATCTCTACATATCGCCGGAGATCGAGGGCTACCGTCATAAGATGACCGGCAAGTCCGCGGCGACCATCTGCCTCGAGACTCTCCTTTATCTTTCCATGGGCGCGGACGCCATGTCGTATGCGCTGATAGGGGAGAACAACGAGCCTATGGAGTGGTACAGCGCGTCATATTTTGACGCTCTCGAAGCTGACCACAAGCTGTTCCATAAATATGTCAGCCGTTGCGGGACTTCCGTTGGCGTCGGCATCGACGAGTACATCAGCCCGCGTCATGTATTCCGCGACGAGGAGGCGGGCGAGGAGCCCGGCTCGTTCCGCGAGACCGATGCCGGGGGAGTATGCGCTGTCCTCGGAACGCTCGGAGTGCCCTTCACTCCTGAAGGCGGTTTATCTACTGCTACGCTTCTCTCTGAGGAGGCCCTGAAGGGCATGTCCCCGGAGGAAATCAATGAGCTCGGCTCCAAAACCGGTATAGTAATGGACACTCCTGCTTTTGTAAGAGCCCTTTCCAAGGGCCTTACGGTATGCAGATGCGAGGAGGAGACGGAAGGCTTCAAGGGATATATGACCGAGGGCGGAAAGAGGGTCGCTGTCATTGACGGTGAGTTCTCGTACGACATTAACGGCGAGGAGCGTTTCGAGCTTCTCGGGGCTTTCGACTGGGCTTCGGAAGGTCGCATGGCTGTCGTTTCCAGGTCACGCCATCTCGGCGTAATAGTCCCTCGCGGGACTCCCGCCGGGGACGGCTTCAGCCTTACAGGAGTGACCTATGTCAATACGACTGTGACTGACGAGACTGACGTTGTCCTTTGCCTGAGAGGTGTTCCGGAGGGGGCCTGTCTAAGATGGGAGACAGCGGAGGGCTCGAAGAGGCTCCGCGCCCGTCGTGAGGGCTCCGACGTTACGGTTACCATACCTTTCGTCAAGGCCTGGTCGGCCGGTTTTATCTCGATAGATTGAAGTAAGCCAATAAGACTTTGAGCTCTGCCCTCGGATCGAAAGATTCGGGGGCTGCTGTTTCCAGGGCCAGGGAAGTGGGGTTGGGGAGATCGGACGGGAAATCCTTTTCGTTAAGGTTTAGACCCACCCCGACTATCGTCGCTGTGAGGCCGGTGCCGCGGAGCCTGTGCTTTATTAAGAGGCCGCAGATCTTCTTATCTCCGACGTAGATGTCGTTGGGATACTTGATACGGGCCGTTACGCCCTTGGAAGCGAGATACGCGACGACGGCCCCGGCCGCGGCGTCGCTTATCTCCTTCTCCCGCGAGGCGGGAAAGGGCTCCGGCTCCCACTTGAGGACTATCGTGAAGGTAAGGTTCTCGCCGGCGCGTGAATGCCATTTATGGTCGCCCTGTCCGCGTCCGGCGGTCTGTTCGCGCGCGGCAAGGACTGACAAATTGTCAAGTCCGTCGAGCGCCTTCCAGGCCTCGTCGTTGGTGGATGGCAGACTGTCGTACCATATTATGTCATACAGGGGGCTCAAGGTGTATTTTTTGCTGTTCTTTTTGTTATATTTGCAAAATTATAGTAAAAATCCCTAAACCGCTAAATTTTTAATGGGCAAAACTCTCGTTGACACTATCGCCGAAGCGATGCTTGAAAAGAAAGGTCAGGACGTCGTGGCTCTCGACCTCAGTAAGATCGGTACTGCAATCTCCGACCATTTCGTCGTATGCAACGCCGATTCCACCACCAACGTATCCGCTATCGCCGACAAGATCGAAGAACACGTTATTGAAACCCTCGGACGCAAGGTCGTCCGCTCCCAGGGCCGCGAAAACGGCTTCTGGGTAATACTTGACTACGGCGAGGTCGTAGTCCACATATTCCTGACCCAGTACAGAAGCTTCTACCGCCTCGAGGACCTCTGGGCCGATGCTGACCGCAAGGAATATCGTGACGAATAGAACTTAACCTTGAGAAAAGACAAATGGCAAACAATAAGAAAAAGGTTGTAAGAATCAACTTTTCGTGGTTCTATCTGCTTCTGATGGGACTTTTCTTCTGGCTCCTCCTGTCGCCCGGCAAGGGCGGTTCGGCCAATCCCCAGAAGATAGAATGGGAAGATGTACGTGAGATGGCCTCCCGCGGCGACGTGAAGGAAATCGTCTTCGTAAGGAACGATTTCGAAGGCCGCCTCACAATGAAGGCCGACCGCATAGGCAATTATGCCGACATGTTCGGCGGCAATGTCCCCAAGAAATCCCCCCATTTCGTGTTCCTCGTCTCCGCCAGCTTCAACGCTGAGGAGATGTTCGGTGAACTCAATGAGCCCCTCGCTCCCGAAGACCGCTTCAAGGTCGTCATCGAGAAGAACGACCATATATGGCAGGACATGCTCGAGTGGATACTCTTCCCCGTGCTGCTTATCGTAATGTGGATATTCATGTTCCGCGGTATGGGCGCCAAGGGTGGCCCCGGCGCCGGCGGCGGAATATTCAATGTAGGCAAGTCTACCGGCAAGGTAGCCGAGAAGGGGAGTGTCAAGGTCAC
>JAKSJS010000142.1 GCA_024398155.1 Bacteroidales bacterium
CGGAATCAGTACCTTGGGCTTGATTGCGCGGGCGGCTTTTATGCACTGCTCCGGAGTCATCGTGTAGGGCTGGTTGACGGGGAGGAACGCGACGTCAATCCTGCCCAGACGCTTCATCTCCGGTATGTATTCCGTATCGCCTGCAACATAGATTCTGAGCTTCCCCGCTTCGATGATGTAGCCGTTCCCGTTGCCTTTCGCATGGAACTTCCTGTGGTCCCCGGTCGTGTTGTACGCCGGTACAGCCTTTATCCTTATGTACGGGTTGTCCTTTCTCTGTTTGTAACAATGTATCGAAAGCGTGTCTCCGTTGTCGAGGACGTTGCCTTCTCCCAAAGTCTCGATCGACTTCCTGTTACCGTATATCGAAAATGTCTTTCCGGGGACATCTGTGAGGTAATCTATTGTCTCCCTGCTCAGGTGGTCGAAGTGTTCGTGGGTCAGGAGGATGGTCGTATTGTCGTACGGTCTGAACCAGCCGTATTCGCTGATCCGGTCTCCGATCTTCCATACCGGATCGATGAAGATTGTCTGGCCGAACACCTTGATGACAAGAGAGCCGTGAGCCACGCAGTAGACATCGGCGGTCTGGTAATCCTTCTCGCCGTATTGGAACTTTTCGCGAGGGTAGGGGAAGGGCCGGTCGTGTTCGAAAATAACCGGGAAAACGTAGGTTATCGGTTTCGGATTGTCGGCAGTATGTTTCCACTTCGGGGAGGAACTGACCACGCGGACCGCCTCGGCGTCAAGCCGGGGGTCGATGCCTCTCAGAACCTTGACATTGTCCAGAGTCCCGTCAACTTCGATTGTGAACTGGAGGGTAACTCTTCCACGAACCCCTTCAGCTTTCGCCTCCGGGTCATATACAATCCGTTCCTGGACCCATTCCCGGAAAGAATTGGCATCTCCGCCCATGAACGTAGGCCTGGGCTGCAGATAATTGACGATCTGGGCGGAAGAGCTCAGCGAAAAACAGATTGCTGCAAGAACAGTCAGGAAAAACTTCTTCATCGTCGTCATTGTTTACAGTTCGTGATAAGGAAAGAGGTGAGCTCGTCGCGGACTTCGGGAGTGAAGCCCCCATGGGTGAGCCCTTCCATCAGCCGGAAGGTTACAGGCGCGCCGTGGCCTTCGAGCTTGTCGGCGAATTCCTTCATCCGGCCCGCGTCGAAGAACTGGTCGGCTCCGTCGCATGCGATGAAATAAGGAACACGGCTGAGGCTCCTTATCCTGTGAATGGGGGAGAGCTTTCGGAGCCCTTCCTCCAGAGGACAATCCTGGTCGGCGACCCCGAGGACAAAGCTCCGGGGGAAAGTCGGGTCCGAGAACATGCAGTCAGTAAGGTCGAAGCATGGACAGGCCGCAGCGACAGCGCGGATCTTGTCCTTGTGACGGCTTTCGGAGGCATATATTATGGCGCCATGGCCGCCCATGCTGCCGCCGGATACGCATATCGGTGTCCCGTCCGCTAGGCTGTATTTCTTCAACAGGGCATCGACGACGAGGTCCGTATATCGTACAGACCCTTTCTGCATCCAGCTCCACGGCCCGGAGAAAAGATAGGCCAGCAGGATGCCGTTCTCCGCCATTTCTTCGGCATATTTCCCACCATAAGGCCCTATGTCCATCGATCCTCCCAGGCAGGAGCCGCCTCCCAGCCCGGGGAATTCAAGGACAATCGCTTTCGGACTTCCGTTGAGCAGATGGGCGTTTGTATTGGCGTATAGATGGACATTGTCCGGATTGATGAGGGAGCTGTCCTCTTCGGCAGTGTTGCGTATGCTCTTCATTACAAAGCCGGCTGACGCAGCCGCTACGACGAGCAGGGTGGCTATGAGGATATTTTTGGTCGAGCTCTTCATAAAATGCTAACGTTTTACTGGTGATATTGAGAATTCAAACCTTACGGGGCCGGCGCGGAGGATATCCTTTTCCATGGGTATCGGGCCGCAGCTGTTGCCGCCGAGGCCGAGGACGGCCGCGTCAAGCGACACCCAGCTGGCCGACGGCTCGGGAAGCTCATGGGTATGGAGGGCACGGCTCATTTCGAGAGCGGACCAGGGAAGGGCCTGGAACGACATGGTCCCGTCGGGACGCAGGGAGTTCATCGAGGCTTCGAAACGTATGCCTGAGCCGTTCCTGCGCGTGATTTCCGCCCAGCGGACACCTTCGTGGGAACCGGTCTCCTGGGGTTTTGCATACTCGAAGTACTCCTTGTCGACCCTGGACTCGTAAAGGCCGACGAACGACGAGGTGTAGCGGTCCGGATAGTTCTCGACCGGACCTCTTCCGAAATACTTCAGGTTCTTGTAGGCGGCAGGCATCTTCATCGTGAATCCTATCCTTCCGAGGACCTGGTCAGGCTTGTCGGAGACAATTTCGGTGTCCATGTCCACGCGCCCGTCATTATGTACTGTCCATATCACCTTGAGGGTGAACTCAATCGTTCCGTCGGAGGAATCACCTTTGCTTATGGAGTTGTAATTCGTGTCGGTATTGCCCTCCATTACGGCCGGAATACCTCTCGCCTCGACGTCGTACTCTATCGTTACCTCCTCGTCGGATATCTGTTTTATCCTCCTGAGCTCGGAATTGCGGGCAAGGTATACGATGCCGCCCTCAAGCCACTCCTTGTAGATCCATCTGTCGTTGTTCACAAAGGACCTGTAGACGTCAAGCTCGGGTCCTCCGTACGGAAGGATAACGTTTCTTCCACGGTATTTGAGCTTGCAGAGAGTGCCGTAAAAGTCGGCGAAAACGGCCTTGAAGCCCCTTCCCTTCACTATCGTGTAGTTCTGGCGGTCGACGCGGACGACGAGGGGAGTGTTGTAGCCTTTCTGCGCGGCGGCGCGGCTGCCTCCGATGAAGAACTGCTCCTTGCATACCTCAAAGCCCTTTTCGGAAGCCCACGGCAGGGCTTCGGGAGCGGCAAGACTAAGGTTGAGGAACTTTTCGCCGTCATATCCCGAAGTATCGTAGGGTATCTCCAGAGTAACAGAGGAGCGGGGAGCGATCTCCCCGGTCCTGAACTCTCCTGAAGAGAGGACTCCCGTCTCGCAGACGACCTCCCATAGGCCGTCGAAGGACGCCGCCTCATAGTAGTTCCTGTTGAAGAACTCGACCGAGCGGCCGTCGGCTGAGAGCTTCATGTCCACGGGCTGGTATACCTTCTTGACCTCCCAGTACTGGGGTTTGGGAGTCCTGTCGGCAAGGATGACTCCGTTCATTACGAACTGGCCGTCATTGGGAACGTCGCCGAAGTCGCCGCCGTATCCTATGTAGCGGACTCCTTCGGGAGTCCAGTTGTAGAGGCCCTGGTCAACCCAGTCCCAGATACATCCTCCCATCATGTAGTTCGTGCTGTCCATGAGCTCCCAGTAGTCGGCGAAGTCGCCGAGGGCGTTGCCCATCGAGTGGGCGAACTCGTTGAGGTGGTAGGGATACTTGACGTCGGACTTTCCGCCAGCTACTTCGCGCACCCAGTCCACGGAAGGGTACTGGCGGCATCCTATGTCGGAGTAGTCGTTGTTGCGCTCGTACTGTACGGGCCTCATCGGGTCGTAGGATTTCGCAAGGTCGTACGTCTTCTTGAAATTGACTCCGGGGCCGGCCTCGTTGCCCATGCTCCAGATTATGACGGAAGGGTGGTTGTAGTCCGAGACTACCATCTCCATCATGCGGGCTAGATGGGCGTCCAGCATCTCCGGGACATGGGAGAGGGAAGCGTCGCCATAGTGATAGTGGTGGCTCTCGAGATTAGCCTCATCCATCAGGTAGATGCCGTATTTGTCGCAGAGGTAATACCAGTACGGATCGTCGGGATAGTGGGAGCAGCGGACATGGTTTATATTGGCCCGCTTCATGAGGAAGAGGTCCTCCTCCATCATCTCCCTCGTCACGGCATGACCGGTCGTCGGGTGGGTCTCGTGGCGGTTCACGCCGCGGAGCTTGACGGGCTTGCCGTTGAGGTAGAAATACCTTCCGGCAAGGCCGAATTCGTCCTCCGAGGCCTTTGTATCGCGGATTTCCACTTCGCGGAAACCGCAGTATGTCGAGAAGATGTCGAGCACTTTCCCGTCCTTGTCCAAAAGCTTACCGACGAGAGTGTAGCGGTGGGGCGCCTCGGCTGACCAGGGCTTCGCCCCGGGGAAGCCGAGCTCGGCGCTCATCCCGCATCCTTCGAAACTCGCGACGGGAGAGTTCTCGTCGGAGTAAAGCCCGTTCTCGAAGAGCTCATAGCTGAGGGACGCTCCCGAAGGGGCGTCAACAGCGTCGAGCTCTACATGCAGCGAGCTCATGGACGGGGTTATCCTTATGTCACGGATATGGGCGGGGTTCTTCGCAACGAGCGAGACGCTTCGGAAGATGCCGGGGAGGCGGAACATGTCCTGGGCTTCGAAGTTCGCCCCGTCGGAGAAGCGGTAGACCTCGACGGCGATGAGGTTTTCGGAGCCGTCTTCATTGAGATACTCCGTTATGTCGAACTCCGCAAGGTTGCGCGAGTTCTTCGAGAAACCGACATACTTCCCGTTTATCCATAGGTAGAAGAAGGAGTCGACTCCGTCGAAGGCCACGTATATCCTTTTGCCGTTCCATCCATCCGGAATCGTGAACGTACGCCTGTAGGAGCCCACTTCGTTCCTTGTGTTGTATACGGTCCAGTCCTCCGGCGGAGTCCTCATCACGCCTTCCTTCCAGTCGTCCGGCTCGATTCTGTACAGCCAGGGGACATTGACGTTGACGTATATCGGGGTGCCGTATTTCTGGGACCCGTCCTTCCCGAGCCCGACGACATTCCAGTTCGACGGAACGGGGATCATATCCCATCCGCTGTCGTCATAGGCGG
>JAKSJS010000143.1 GCA_024398155.1 Bacteroidales bacterium
TACGGCGGCCGATCTCCTCGAGGGTCATATGCTTCTGGGTCTTGATGCCCTGGATGCGTATGAGCTGCTCGCGCTTGCCTGCGATGCTCTTCGCCTCCTTCTCGTCGGCCATGACGTTGAACTTCTCGCCGGCGGCGGGAGCTCCGTTGAGTCCGAGTATCGAGACGGGGGTGGCGGGACCTGCTTCCTTGATTTTCTGGCCGCGCTCGTTGAACATTGACTTGACGCGTCCGTAGAAGCTTCCGCAGAGGACCACGTCGCCTACGTGGAGCGTTCCCTCCTGGACGAGGACTGTCGCGAGATAGCCGCGGCCCTTGTCGAGCGAGGACTCGATGACGGCGCCGACCGCAAGCTTGTTGGGGTTGGCCTTGAGCTCGAGTATGTCGGTTTCGAGGAGCACCTTCTCGAGAAGGTCCTCGACGCCGAGACCCTTCTTTGCGGAGATCTCCTGGCACTGGTATTTGCCGCCCCAGTCCTCGACGAGGATGTTCATCTCCGAGAGCTGTCGGCGTATGGTGTCAGGCTGTGCGCCCGGCTTGTCTATCTTGTTGATGGCGAATACCATAGGGACATTCGCGGCCTGGGCGTGGTTGATTGCCTCAATCGTCTGGGGCATGACGGCGTCGTCCGCGGCGACTATGATGATCGCGATATCGGTCAGCTGGGCACCGCGGGCGCGCATGGCGGTGAACGCCTCGTGTCCGGGGGTGTCGAGGAAGGTGATGCGGCGTCCGTCCTCGAGGGTGACGCTGTATGCGCCGATGTGCTGTGTGATACCGCCGGCCTCACCTGCGATGACGTTTGACTTGCGTATGTAGTCAAGCAGGGAAGTCTTGCCGTGGTCGACATGACCCATGACAGTGATGATAGGAGGGCGGGGGAGAAGGTCTTCGGGGCGGTCAGGCTGCTCGTTGCTGTTGATTTCCTCGGAAATCTCGGCGGTGACGAACTCGACCTTGTAACCGAACTCCTCGGCGACGAGAACGATGGTCTCGGCATCGAGGCGCTGGTTGATCGATACCATGAGTCCGAGGCTCATGCAGGCGCCGATGACCTTGACGACGGGGGTGTTGTTCATGAGGGTCGCAAGGTCGTTCGCCGTGACGAATTCGGTAACCTTGAGGACCTTCTTCTCGGCAGCTATCTGCTCGAGCTCCTCCTGTGTCTTCTGGGCGGCGAGCTCACGCTTCTCTTTACGGTACTTGGCTCCGAAGTTGTTCTTCTTGCCCTCGTTCATCTTGGCGTAAGTCTCCTTTACCTGTTTCTGTATCTCCTTCTGCATCTCCTCCTGCTCGGCCTCGGTCATTGCGGGCTTGAAGCGGTCGCGGTCGCGCTTGCGCTTGCCCTGGCCGGGCTGGGGCTGGTTCTGCTGGGGTTTCTGCTTGTTGTCCTTCTTGCCGGCGTTCCTGTCAATATTTGCTCCGGCCTTCGCTACATCGACTTTCTGCATGCCCTTGTTGATACGCTCGCGCTTCACGGGCTTGCGCTCGAACTGGCTGAGGTCAACCTTGCCGACAACCTTGAACGGGGATGCATCCTTCTTTTCTTCCGCCGGAGCAGGCTCCTCATCGGGCTTCTCAGGCTCTGCGACAGGCTCGGCCGCTTTCTCGGGCTCTGCGGGTTCTGCAGGCTCCTCGACAGGCTCGGCCGCCTTTTCGGGCTCTGCGGGCTTTTCGGGCTCTTCGACCGGCTTCGCGGCCTTGACGGGCTTTTCAGCCTTGACGGGCTCGGGCTCCGCCACAGGCTCGGGCTTCGCGGGTTCTTCGGCCTTCTCTTCCTTTACGGGCTCTTCGGGCTTCACAGGCTCCTCGACAGGTTTTGCAGGCTCTTCGACCGGCTTCTCGGGGGCTGCGGGAGCTTCGGGCTCGGCCTGGACGGGCTGAGCCTTCTTGGCGTTGATGAAGGTGTTGCTCTTGATCACGGTCTCCTTCTCAGTCTCCTCCTCTTCTTCCTTTGCGGGCTTGCGTCCGGTCTTCTCGAGGATCTCAGTGAGGTGAATGTCCACCTTCTCGGCGGCTTTCTTCGCCTCAAGGTCCTTTCCGAACTGCTTCTCGATGGAGGGAAGATACTCGTCCGAAATCTTAGCGTTGGGGTTTTCGTCGATGTCTGCGCCCTGTTTGCGCAGGAATTCAACAAGGTCTCCGAGACCTATGTTGAACTGCTTGATGATTTTGTTTATTCTGATTTCTGCCATTTACTGTCCCCGGTTTTTAGTCTTCAAATTCCGCTTTAAGGATTCCCATTACCTCCTCGACAGTCTCGTCCTCGAGGTCAGCCCTCTTGGCGATGTCCTGGGGAGAAAGCGCGAGGACGCTCTTCGCGGTGTCGCAGCCTATGCCCTCGAGCTTGTCGATAATCCACTGCTCGATCTCATTGCTGAATTCGCTGAGCAGAACGTCTTCCTCGTCGTCGATCTCGTCTTTCGGGAGTTCGCGCCAGACCTCGATCTCGCGGTCCACGAGCTTGCCTGCAAGCTGGATGTTGACGCCTCCACGGCCGATACCCTTCTTGACCTCGTCGGGCTGCATGAACACCTTGACCTTGTCCTCGGGGCTCTGTCCCATGTCAATTGAGGAAACGTGGGC
This sequence comes from Bacteroidales bacterium, assembly GCA_024398155.1. Lineage (GTDB taxonomy): Bacteria > Bacteroidota > Bacteroidia > Bacteroidales > UBA932 > Cryptobacteroides. The sequence goes on from JAKSJS010000143.1 coordinate 2,586, forward strand.
GGGATTGAGGGCGCGCTGGATCATCAGCTGAGGGTTCTGGGACCAGGGGATGACGTCGATGTTCTCGTTGCGGAGCTCGCGGACGATGCCGAGGATGCGGCTTCCCTTGACTCCGATACATGCTCCGATCGGGTCGATGCGGTCGTCGTATGACTCGACGGCCACCTTGGCGCGCTCGCCGGGGACGCGGACAACCTTCTTGACGGTGATGAGACCGTCTGCGATTTCAGGCACTTCCTGCTCGAAAAGCCTCTCGAGGAACTCGTCCGAGGTGCGGCTGAGCGTGATGTAGGGAGTGGTGTTGTTCTTCATCTCGACGCTCTTGATCACGGCGCGTACATTGTCGCTCTTCTTGAAGCGCTCGCCGGGGATCTGCTCGTTCTTGGGGATGTGGAGCTCGTTGCCGTCCTCGTCGAGGATGAGCACTTCCTTGCTCCAGGTCTGGTAGACCTCTCCGCTGAAGAGTTCGCCGACCTTCTCGGAATATTTCTTATAGACGTTGGCCTTCTCGATATCCATGATGCGGCCCTGGAGATTCTGGCGGATGTTGAGGATTCCGCGGCGTCCGAACGCTGAGAGGGGGAGCTTCTTCGTGTACTGGTCCCCGATCTCATAGTCGTCGTCTCCGCTGTCCTTCTTCACGTCCTCGAGTGTCATCTCGGAATTGGGATCCTCCACTTCCTCGACGATCTCGAAGTTCTGGTATATCTCGCAAGTTCCCTTGTCGACGTTGACGATGACGTCAAAGTTGTCGGCTGATCCGTAAGTCTTGGCAATCTGGGTGAGGAACACGTCCTTGAGGACACCCATCATTACCGGTCTGTCAATGTTCTTCTCCTCCTTGAAGTCCTTGAAGGCGTCAATGAGGGTTACTACCTGTTCTTTTTCCATTTCTATATCAATCTTTTATTGTTTTAAGCATTTCATCCGCTTCCTCGGGGCTGATTCCGAGGGAGCCTACCGTGAGGGCATAGTCCTCGACGTTGCGGTCGAAGGCGTCGAGAACGGCGCGGTGGACGAACTCGCAGTCGCCGAGTTCGACGTCTCCGTCCTCTTTGTCTATCGTCACGTCAAATACATTGTCGTCATCGTTGAAGTCGACGGCGACCACCTTGCATCCGCGAACCGCCGCGGCCTGCTCAAGCACTTTCTGTAATTCTTCCTGTTTCATAATCAAAAAAGGAAGACCCCGACCGGGCCTCCCATCTCATTCACAGTTGCAAATATACGGTATTATTCCGGAAAATGCAAATATATCTCAGAAGCAGTATCCCAGCCGGATGCTGAAACTCATCGCGATGTGCTCGTTCGTCGTCCCGAGATAGTTCCAGAGCGCGAATCCGTGGTGGTACAGGGTCTCGGACGGAGTGCCGAAGGCGGGACCGCCGCCGAACCATGCGTCAGCGAGGAAATGGTTCCAGTTCCACTGTATGCCCGCAGTGGCGATCACGGTGCCCATGTTCGCCAGTTTCCTGACTCCCGGCGTCTCGTGGGAATCGTACTTGTATCTCGACCATATCGCTTCCGGTCGGAGATATGCCCCGCGCAGGGGATGGTCCTCGTCGTGGAGCGCGAAAAAGAACTTGTGGGCGTAGCGGGTGGTGAATCCCAGAGGGTTGTTGTCGTACTTGTCGTAGCCGGCGCAGATGAGGCTTGCGCAGATTTCGGCAGTCTGGGCCCGGCCGGGCAGGGCCTTCTCATAGGATACCTTGGTGCTTCCCGTCAACCATGAAAGAAAGGTGATTTTCACGGCGGCGGTCTGGGCCTTGGCCGCGAAGCCGGCCGTGATTGCGGCCAGAAGAATGAGGAACTTTTTCATAAAACTCCGTAAATATAACAATTATTTGCTTGTGGAGCGCATTTTTGCTATATTTGAGATTCGTACAATAAAAAACCGAATCTATGTCAATGCAGAATCTCGACTGGTCCGACCTTGGATTCACCGTAAGGAAAACCAATGGCGTCTTAGTCAGCCGTTTCAAGGACGGGGAATGGTCGGAGCCCGTCGTCGAAGACCAGAACAACCTCCTGCTGAGCTGTTATGCCGGCACACTTCATTACTCGAACAGCTGTTTCGAAGGCCTCAAGGCTTTCAGGGGAGCGGACGGCAAGGCCCGTATCTTCCGTCCCGACGAGAATGCCAGGAGAATGGTCCGCAGCGCGGAGTTCCTTGACATGCCCTGCCCGTCCGAGGATCTTTTCGTGA
>JAKSJS010000144.1 GCA_024398155.1 Bacteroidales bacterium
CATCGGCAACAACAACGAGGTGATGGTATGTTTCCCCAATCCTGACGCCGCTCCCGGTGCGACCCTTCTCCACTCCGAGTATATCTACGGAGACGACTATTATGCGGTTACGACCGCGTTCCCCTGCTTCTCAAAGGACGGACGCAGGATCATGATGCCTTCTGCTGACGCCGATGTCTTCGGTGGAGCGACCCCTGGAAAGGCTTTCGTGACGGTAATCGACCTGGAATATCCTTTCCGACGAGGAAGGCTGCTATTATGTGACGGCAAGTACCCCCGACAAGTCGGCCGGCGCTTTCGTAAGGAAGTATTCGCCGGACTTCGGCGAGGTGAAGTGGACCTGGACTGTTCCCAACTGCTTCCTTGACTGGGCGGGCGGCCTCCAGCGTTCCATGCCGGCTCTCGGCGATGACGGCAACCTCTATATCGTCTCGAGGGAGAACAGTTCCGTCTATCGTATCAACACGGAGAGCGGCGAGGGGGCAAAAGTCTTTTCTTACCCTGCCGCGGCATACCCCAACAAGGCCCAGACCGGCATCAACATCTGCGACGGCAAGCTCGTGAGCGCCTTCAGCGGTCTCCGCTCCGGCGTCATAGCTGTAGCCGACATAGGCGTAAATCCCCAGAAATCCTGGTCGACCGTAGTCGGTGACCCTTGTGGAACTAAGAGCTATGAAGCTGCATGGGGACTTCCGGACCAGCTTTCAAGCCTTGAGATTCCCATCGGTACCCAGAATGCCTACATGTTCGACGCGAAGAGCAACAGTGACCTCGTGTCCGACCTGTTGAGGTTCCTCGACAGGGCGGCCGCCAAGGTCGAGGGAACTCCTCTCTCCGAGAAGTTCAAGACCCTGAGGGCTGAGGTTGTCGCAAACTATGACAGCGATCCCTTCGAGTGGATAGACCGCGTCAATACGTTCGTAACGGAGAATATTGCCGGCTATACCCCTGAGGTGTTCGATGCACCCGGCGAGCCCGAAGGAGTCGAGCTCGCAAGGCGACTCCTCCTCCTGCTCCGAGATTACCCTCTCCATGAGGTCAGCCTGACCAATGATGTCGTCTCCATGGAGCCAGGCCAGGCGGATGCCTTCAACGCAAGCATCGCCAAGGTCCAGGAAGCAGTCGTCGACAAACTCCTCGCATGGCTTGACACCCCCGCGCCTGCCCCGGGCGTCCTCGAACTCTTCAAGATCTACAACATGGGTTATGTCGCCCGTACGGCTGACCACTGCATCGGTATCGACATCTACTGGTGGTCGAGCCAGGAGAAGATGAAGAAACTCTGCGACTCGATAGAGGCAATCTTCGTCACGCATGCCCACGGAGACCATTTCAATCTCGAGCTGCTTACGGAGATGTCCTCCCGCGAGGGCAAGTATCTCTTCATGACCACCGGGACGAAGAATATGTTCACTCCCGCTTCCTCTGCGGCACTGTATGCATGGGACAGCAGCGTCCTCGAACCGGTCGACTGCGACGGACTCTCCGTCAGCGCCTCGATCGGCGCCCAGGGCGACCTGCCCTGCCAGCTCTTCTCCATCGGGATGGACGGCTTCTGCATATGGGCATGCGGCGACAACGGCAAGGACACGGCCTATGATGTGGCGGCGGCCAACTTCAATGCGCCTCACTTAACTATGGTCTCTGTCGCTGGCGCGGCCGGGCTTATCACAAAGGCCGGACGTTCGGCGAAAGGCGCGGTCTCGCATGACGTCGCCTACGTCGTCTCCCATGAGAATGAAGTGCACCATACAATCGACGGACGCGTGGCATATAAGTTCTTCTTCGAGTCCCCGAGGACTCTTGAGGACAATGTCTATTCAAAGAATGTGGGCAAGTATGCGGCACTGGACTATGGCGAAATCCTCACTATTAGTGCCGGGAAGTAGCCGACTTTGGGAAAATTTTATTATATTTGCGATTGATATGAGTTTTAAAAGCGCAATACGTCACCATCACCACCACCATCTCCAATAAGACCTGGTCGGCTTTGACGTGTGCTTTAAATACGAGTAAAAAAGATTGAAAGTGCCAAGCCTGCCAGTTGAAAGACGGCAGGCTTGTTTTTGTAGAATGGAATTATGTTAAGAATTGCAATCCAGTCCAAGGGGCGTCTCAACGAAGACAGCCTCGCGCTGTTCAGGGAAATCGGGATCGACGTCGATGATTCCAAGCGTCGTTTCCTTTCCCAGGCCCCGAACTTCCCTATAGAATTCCTTTATATGAGGGATGACGATATCCCCCAGGTCGTCGCGAACGGTACGGCCGGGCTCGGAATAGTCGGCCTCAACGAGGTAGAGGAGAAGGGCTTCGACCTTACTGTAGTAACAAAGCTCGGCTTCGGCGGATGCCGCATAAGCCTTGCCCTCCCCAAGACCGTAGATTATCCCGGGCTTTCCTGGTTCAACGGCAAGAGGATAGCGACCTCGTATCCCAATATCCTGAGGAAGTTCCTCTCGGAGAACGCTATAGACGCTGAGGTTGAGGTGATAACCGGTTCGGTCGAGATTGCTCCGGCTGCGGGGATCGCTGACGCTATCTTCGATATCGTATCCTCCGGAAGCACTCTGGTCTCCAACGGCCTCCGCGAGGTCGAGAAGGTCTTCTTCTCCGAGGCTGTGCTTGTCTCCGCCGGAAGGCTCTCCGAGGAGGACAAGGCCCTTCTCGAGGAGATCCTTTTCCGTATCGAGTCCGCCCGCGTGAGCAAGGACAAGAAGTACATCCTCATGAACCTTCCCGAGTCGGCCGTTGAGGAGGCTGTACGCATACTCCCGGCGATGAGGAGCCCGACGGTCATGCCGCTTGCGGCAGAGGGCTGGTGCTCGCTCCACTCCGTTGTGGATGCCGCCGGCCTCTGGGAGAAGCTCCGTGCCCTCAAGGCGATAGGGGCCGAGGGTATCCTGGTCCTCAATGTAGACAAACTTATCCCTTAATCCCCCGAAATGGAAACTTTTATTTCTCCTGATAGAAAGATATGGGGCGAGCTCGTCAAAAGGCCGTCGTCCTCGAATCCCGAGCTTGCCGGGCGCGTAGCCGCTATTGTCGACAAGGTCGAGAGGGGAGGTGACGCGGCAATCCGCGAGATCGAGGAGTCGATATCCGGCATCGGGTTCGGATGGCCCTTCGAGGTAGGGGAGGCCGAGGTCGCCGAGGCTTCTTCGCTCGTCTCCGACGAGGTGAAGAAGGCTGTCGCCGACGCTGCGGCCAATATCCGTGCGTTCCACAAAGCCCAGCTTCCTTCGCCGGTCGAGGTAATGACCGCTCCCGGCGTCCGCTGCCTCCAGAAGCCTGTCCCCATCTCCCGCGTCGGACTCTATATCCCGGGTGGCACGGCTCCGCTTTTCTCGACGGTGCTTATGCTCGCTATCCCGGCGGAGATAGCCGGATGCCCGGAGGTCGTGCTCTGCACGCCTGCCGGCCCCGACGGCAAGGTCAATCCCGCCGTCCTGTATGCCGCTAAGTACTGCGGGGTAGGGAGGGTGTTCCGCATTGGCGGCGCCCAGGCTATCGCCGCGATGGCTTTCGGAACTGAGAGCGTGCCCAAGGTCGACAAGATCTTCGGCCCCGGCAACCAGTATGTGACTACGGCGAAGCAGATGCTCGGCGGCCGCAGGGTCGCCATCGACATGCCCGCCGGTCCTTCCGAGGTTATGGTCATAGCCGACTCGACTGCCGATCCCGCGTTTGTCGCTGCGGACCTTTTGTCCCAGGCCGAACATGGTCGCGACAGCCAGGTGATGCTGGTATGTCCCGATGAGGCGTTCGCTTCGTCCGTGCTCGCGGAGGTCGACCGCCAGGTCGCGACCCTCTCCCGCGAGGCCTTTGCGCTCGATGCTCTCTCCAAGAGCCGCGCGCTCGTCTTCGGGAGTGATGACGAGATAGTCGACTTTGCGAACCTGTATGCCCCGGAACACCTTATTATCCAGACTTCCGACCCCTGGAAGATCGCTGACCGCATCGTATCCGCGGGCAGCGTCTTCGTCGGGAAATATACCCCCGAAAGCGCCGGAGACTATGCTTCCGGGACTAACCATACGCTTCCTACATGCGGATGGGGCGCCTCCTATAGCGGAGTCAACATCGACAGCTACATGAGGAAGATGACCCTCCAGGAGATAAGCCCCGAGGGGCTTGCCGGCCTTGCCGGAACTATCGTAACCATGGCTGAGGCCGAAGGGCTCGAGGCCCACGCGAATGCAGTAAAAGTCAGATTGGGAAAATAACTATGACAGATAAAGACATTGCGGCTCTTGTCCGCCCGAATATCCTGAGCCTGGCTCCGTATTCGACGGCAAGGGATGAATACAAAGGAAAGCTCGGCATCTTCATAGATGCCAATGAAAGCCCTTTCGATACCGGCTGGAACCGTTATCCCGATCCGCGCCAGTCAGCCCTCAAGGCCGCGATTGCCCCGATAAAGGGCGTTCCCGTCGGGAATATCTTCCTCGGGAACGGCAGCGACGAGGCGATAGACCTCGTCTTCCGCGTGTTCTGCGAGCCGGGCCGCGACAATGTCGTCGCGATCTCCCCGAGTTACGGAATGTACACTGTCTCGGCGGCGATAAACGACGTCGAGGTGCGTGAAGTCCCTCTCGAGGAGGACTTCAGCCTCGACGTGGACAAGCTTCTCGCCGCGGCGGATTCCCGTACGAAGGCGGT
>JAKSJS010000145.1 GCA_024398155.1 Bacteroidales bacterium
GGCGGCATCATGCGCGCCCTGCGTACCATTCCCGTCCTTGCGGACTTCGCGAAGGATATGGAGGAGGTCTGCCCCGACGCGCTCTTCCTCAACTATACGAACCCGATGGCGATGCTCTCCGGCTTTATGCAGCGCTATACCGGCATAAAAACGGTCGGTCTGTGCCACTCCGTACAGGTCTGCAGCGAGTCGCTTCTGAACGAGGTCGGACTTGAGGATAAGGCTTCCGGGCTCGAAATCGATCTTCTTCATCAGTATCTCGCGCTCCTTTTCGGTGACGCCGTTGATGATGATCTCGGAGATCATGACCTTCTCCTTGGCTATGTTGATGGCGGGGTCGGCGGAGAGCTTAAGGCCCTCGGCGCCTATCGAGTCCTTGAGCTCGGTGAGCTCGTAATACTTGTCATAAGCGGCATCGTAGCCCCTTGAAATGATGGTTTCTATGCTCTCAGGGTCGAAGGAGAGCATGTTGTAGCCATGGAGGTCGGGCTTAATCTTTATGTCGGCAGCATCCTTGTTGATCTCGAACTCGGCGCTGCCGAGCATGTCGATAAGCTGCATGAGGATGTCGGCGATATTGTTGACATCACCGTAGTCCTTCGCCTCGTCCGAAAGCTCGACGCCGATTACTATGTCGGCTCCGAGGTCACGCGCGATATCGACCGGGTAGTTGTTCCTCATGCCGCCGTCGAGAAGGACCATGCCGTCCGTGCGGACAGGAGTGAAGAGGATAGGAATCGCCATCGTCGAGCGCATCGCCTTCGCGAGGCTGCCCTCATACCAGACCTTGGGCTTGCAGGTCACAGCGTCCGAAGCGACGCAGACGAACGGGATCGGCAGGTCGATGAAGGAGAGGGTGTCCTCATATCCGACAAGGAGCGAAGAGAGCATGTTGCCGACATTCTGGCCATAGGTGTAGCCGCTCGGGAGGCTTCCGAGGAAGTTGCCCTTGCGGAGCGACTTGCGGTCGGGGTCCTCGGCACCGATCGAGAGGGCATGGGGACGCTCGCTGTGACGGCGGTCATCCTCGATCTTCTTGGCATATTCGCTCTTGGCGTAAAGGAAAGGGATAGAAAGCTGGTAGGTCTCCCGGTAACGGCGCTCGGCGTAGGAGTAATAATCCACAGGCGTCCGGTCGTAGAGAAGGCGGTTCCAGTCGGCGTCGGTCAATATCTCCTCCATCTCATCGGGAGTATAGCCGGCAGCGAAAAGGCCGCCCATAAGGCCGCCCATACTCGTTCCGAGCACCATGTCAACTGGAATACCCTTGTCGCAGATGAGTTTCAGGGCACCGGCGTGGGCCGCGCCCTTTGCGCCGCCACCACTGAGGACAAGGGCGACGGTCGGGCGGCCGGAGGCCACACGAATGGAATCCATGCGGGCGCGGAGGCGCGCGACGCAGACGCTGTCGCGGGCGGGGTCGATCCCACCCGCGCCTGCACTCGCGCACGCGAGCACGAGGGCAAATAAGGCTGCTATGAATCTTCTCATCACTGGTTCTTCTTGTTATGTTCTCCCGCCAGCATGCCGCAGGCGGCGAGGATGTCCTCGCCACGCGACGCCCTTATCGTCGTAGTCACTCCGGAGCGGCAGAGCCGGTCGCGGAACACCTCCATTACAGGGGTCGGAGAGCAGTCGTAAGGGAAGTCGGGGATTTTGTGGAAACGGATAAGATTGACGCGGCATTCAAGGCCGGAAAGCAGCCTTGCAAGCGCGTCTGCATGGCGTTTGTCGTCGTTATAGCCGGCAAACATCGTATATTCGAAACTTACCCGGCGCTGGCCGGTGAAGTCGTATTTGCGTATCAGCTCGAGGACGTCCCTTATGTTCCAGGCTTTCTGGACAGGCATCATCGCGTAACGTTCCTCGGGGAAGGGATTGTGGAGACTGACGGCAAGATGGCATCTGGTCTCGTCGAGATAGCGCCTCAGGTTGGGAATCACGCCGATGGTCGACAGGGTGATCCTCTTAGGGCTCCATCCGAAGCCCCATTCGGCAGTAAGTATATCTATCACCCTCTTCACTGTGTCATAGTTGTCCAGAGGCTCGCCCATGCCCATGAAGACGGTATTGGTAAGCTTGTCGGACTCGTCAACAGCGATGAACTGGGAGAGGATGTCTGCGGCGGAAAGATTGCCGTGGAAGCCCTGGCGGCCGGTCATGCAGAACTTGCATCCCATGCGGCATCCGCTTTGGGAGGAGACGCAGAGCGTCGCGCGGTCCTCGTCGGGTATCATCACCGCCTCGACGGCGCTCTTCTCGGTCGCCGGAGTCCCGTCGAGGTTCTTCCAGCCTCCGGGACGGGCGATCTCGACGGGGAAGAGATACTTCTTCGTGCCGTCGGAGCTCTCGGCAAGTCCGGCATAGGCAGTCACGCCGACCTCGTACTTCTCGGAGAGTTTCTCGCGGGCGACCTTCGAAAGGTTGGTCATCTCATCGATGGACCGCACCTTTTTATGGTACAGCCAGTCGACTATCTGTTTCGCAGTAAAGCGCGGAAGTCCCTCTTCGAGAACTACAGATTCTATTTCGGACGGCAGAAGGCCGAGGAGTTTTATCTTCATATCCCGCAAAGTTACAAAAAAAATCAACCGAGAGGATGGTGTTCAACGATGTTGGCCTGCCATACCGAAGCCTCGAGGTGGGTATAGAGCTCGGTTGTAAGGATATTTTCATGGCCCAGCATCTCCTGGACCGTACGGAGGTCGGCTCCGTTCTCAAGCATGTGGGTCGCGAAAGTGTGGCGGAAAGTATGGGGCGAAATCTCTTTCCTTATCCCGGCCGCCATAGCGTATTTCTTCACTATTTCGAATATCGCGACACGGCTCATAGCCTTTCCGAAGCGGTTGAGGAACACATAGTCCTCATACCCGTCAGCCGGGACAGCCCTCTCGGAGAGGTAGTTCTCTATCGCCTCGAGCTCGTACTCCCCCATCGGGACGACCCTCTGCTTGTCCCCTTTTCCGATGACCCTTATGCACATCAGGTCGGGATAGAGGTTGCTGATACGCAGGTCGGTCGCTTCCGAGACACGGATCCCGCTCCCGTACAGGGTCTCGAGTATCGCGCGGTCACGAAGACCCGAAGGGGTCGAGAGGTCGACCGCAGCGATCATATCCTCCACCTCCTTCAGGGAAAGGACCGAGGGAAGGTAGCGTCCGAGCTTCGGGGAATCCACGCTGTCGCAGGGGTTCTCCTTGAGCGATCCCTCCAGGATAAGCCACTTGTAGAAGGAACGCAGCGAACTGAGGACTCTCGCCTCAGAGCGCTTCGAAACGTCATCCGACAGGGACTTCACATAGGCGACTATATCCTCCCCGGAGACCTCCTCGAGCGTGCGGGACTCCCCCAGCCACCCGGCAAAGGCTTCGATATCGGACGAGTAGGACAATATCGTATTCTCCGACATTGCCCTCTCGTACCTTAGAAAATACCTGTAGTCGTCTATGAGCCTCATAGGCACGCTAGTCCTTCATTTCGGCAAGAGCCTCGCGGATCTTGGCCTCGATCTCGTCGCAGAGCTCCATGTTGTCCGTAAGAACCTGTTTTACAGCCTCACGGCCCTGGGCGAGCTTGGAGTCATTGTAGCTGAACCAGCTGCCGCTCTTGTGGATGATGTCCATGTCGACAGCAAGGTCGAGAACCTCTCCGACATGGGAGATACCCTCGCCGAAGACGATGTCGAACTCGGCTTTCTTGAAGGGGGGAGCCATCTTGTTCTTGACGATCTTGACCTTAGTACGGTTGCCGAGGGCTTCCTCGCCGTCCTTGATCTGGTTGGTCCTCCTCACGTCGATACGGACGGAAGCGTAGAACTTGAGAGCGTTGCCACCGGTAGTCGTCTCGGGGTTGCCGAACATGACCCCTATCTTGTCACGGAGCTGGTTGATGAAGATACAGCAGGTGTTGGTCTTGCTGATATTAGCGGTGAGCTTGCGGAGAGCCTGGGACATGAGGCGGGCATGGAGGCCCATCTTCGCGTCACCCATCTCGCCCTCGATCTCGGCCTTGGGCGTAAGCGCAGCGACGGAGTCGATCACGATCACGTCGATAGCGCCGGAACGGATAAGGTTGTCGGCGACCTCGAGGGCCTGCTCGCCGTTGTCGGGCTGGCTTATCAGGAGGGACTCGAGATTGACGCCGAGATTCTTGGCGTAAGTGCGGTCGAAGGCATGCTCGGCGTCGATGAAGGCGGCGATACCGCCGTTCTTCTGGGCCTCGGCGATAGCGTGGATCGCGAGAGTAGTCTTACCGGAGGACTCGGGACCGTAGATCTCGATCACCCTTCCGCGGGGATAACCGCCGATTCCGAGGGCATGGTCGAGGGCGATCGAGCCGCTCGGGATCACCTGGACGTCCCACTCGGGCTGGTCACCGCCGAGCTTCATGATCGTACCCTTGCCGTAGTCCTTCTCGATCTTGTCGATAGTAGCCTGGAGGGCTTTGAGTTTCGCAGCATTCACTTCTGCGCTGATTTCTTCTTTTGCCATATATCTATTGTTTTTTAAATTGTTTCCGAGAGCAAAGTTACCCGTTTTTATCACCCTTCCAACATCTCCCCCTCAATTCTGATGCAAAATTATTAAGCGCTTGTGCCAAACTAAAGCACAAGCAAATTTTATATGTCAAAAACTCGAAAA
>JAKSJS010000146.1 GCA_024398155.1 Bacteroidales bacterium
GTCAGGGCGAGATAGTAATGGGGATGCTCGGCGTCGCAGACCGTATACCGGCCTTTAGTGATGTTGATCGAGTTGTCGGGCATCATCTTGATGTTCTGGCCGTGGAGCAGACCTTCGTCCTCCTGGGTCTTCATGTTGGTGATCCTCGACTTGCGGGTGTTGAAGTTGTAGCGCAGCTCCTCCATTTCGTAGGTCTTGCCGTTGTCCGTCATCGTCGGCTGGCCTATCCATTCGCCGGTCAGGGTGTCTTTCGTGCCGTGGGCATAAAGGATGCCCGTGCCGAGGTCGTACTGCATGTAGTCGGCCGTCAGCTCCATAGTCCCGTACTTGACGGAGACGTCGCCGTAGTAGTAGATTATCCGGTGGCCTTCGCTGAAATCCTCGATGATAGAGTCGCGGGCGCCCGTGAAGGCGGGCATGTCGAGCCAGCTCTTGGAGAGCATCGCCATACTGTCGGCGCGGAAGAGGGAGTCGGCGACATGGATGGAGTCGCGGACGGCCTTCAGCGAGTCCGCGGCGGCGAGGGCGACCGAGTCAAGGGGCTCGTCAACCAGCTCAACCTCAGCCTTTTTCGCGTTGCGACGGCCCGCCCGCTTCGTATTCTGGGCGGCGAGGTCGAGCGTTCCGAGGAGCAGCATCACTACTGCGAGGAAGGCGAGATATGTCTTTTCCGACTTCAAAATGTTCGTTATTGGCGCTTTTTTGCTAATTTTGCAAACGACAAAAATACAACGAATTTAGCTTATAAACAAATGAAGAATACTCTCTACGCTATATTAACGCTGATTACTCTAACGTGTACGGGCGCTTTGCACGCGCAAACTCCGGACCAATCCGCCCTCAGGATCAGGACTATCGTCATTGATCCCGGCCACGGCGGCAAGGACGCCGGCGCCCCCGGATACGACAAGAAGCTCCCCGAGAAAACGATAGTCCTCTCGATAGGAAGGAAGCTCGGCAAGCTCATAAACGAGACATATCCCGACATCAATGTCGTCTACACCCGCTCGACCGACGTCTACATCCCCCTCATCGACAGGGCCCATGTAGCCAACAGAAACAACGCTGACCTGTTCATCTCGATACATTGCAACAGCAACGACAGCCATGCCCCCCATGGCGCTTCGATGCATGTCTACGGCTCCGAGGACAAGAAAAAGAACTCGGCCCTCTTCGAGATGTCCAACAGGATATGCAAGCAGGAGAACTCCGTCATCCTCCTCGAGGACGGCTACAGCGAGAAATACCAGGACTTCGATCCCAATGACCCGAGTTCTGCAATCCTCTTCAGCCTTCTCCACAACGCCTACTACGAGCAGAGCCTCCAGTTCGCCTCCCTTGCCGCTGCCGGAATGAAGGGCACTTCGATAGACATCCTCGGCAACGACGGCGGTCTCTTCCAGAACAATTTCGCCGTCCTGAGGCTTACAAGTACGCCTTCCGTGCTTGTAGAATGCGGTTTTGTCTCCAACAAGGAGGATTTCGAGGTCCTGAAGACCGACGCCGGCCAGGCTATGGTCGCCTCGACCCTCATGGAAGCTATCAAGGCCTATGTCGCCGCCAATGATTCCTATAGGGCCAGCCAGCCTGTTGTCGCGGCCGAGCCCGCTGAGGAAACGGCGGAGGCTCCCGCTGAGGAGCCTGTCGTCGAGAAACCCGCCGATCAGCCTGTTGTAGCAAAGCCTGTGGAGAAGCCCATAGTTGAGAAACCGGTAGTTGAAAAGCCTGTCGTCGAAGACAAGCCCGTAATTGAGAAGCCTGTCGAGAAGCCGGCCGTCCAGTCCGTTTCCGAGACTGTGAAGGCTGTCCTTTCTTCGGACAAGGCCGGCGCTGATACCTATTACGGAGTCCAGGTGCTTGTATCTTCCAAGATCCAGTCCAAGGACGCGAAATACTTCGCAGGCCACGAATTCCGCTACTATCCCGCCGGCAGTGTTTATAAGTACGTGATAGGGGAGTTTTCAACTGTTGATAAAGTCCGTGAATTCTTCAAAACAGTCCAGCCGACCTTCCCCGACTCCTTCATCGTAAAAGTCGAAAACGGGGCGATTTCCCGAGTTAATTAAATCGTTTTCAGCTAAGGAAAAAAAGCGCGAATCAATACTTTTATTGAGCCGGATGCATCCTGTAAAAGATTAATCTCAAAACGCCTAATTTAAAATTTTTCAAAATTATAACTAGTGTGAAAAATAGATAGTTATAGGGAAAAATTTGTTTTAATTGATTGAAACTGAATAAATTATAATATATTGCCAAAAACGGCTCCGGCTAGCTTATTTTAAGTCAAATAATTTTTATATCCAAGTCGTTTTTTAGGAATTTATTAAAAATTTTTCCTCACCTTTGCAGTCCTTTCCGAATGGAAGGAACCCCCAAGCAAGAATATGTCAGAAGAAAAACACATACAGGTCTGGAACAACTGCCTGAGTATCATCTCGAATATCATCGAGCCCCAGCAGTTCAACACCTGGTTCAAACCCCTCAGGGCCGTTGCGCTGAGTGGAGCTACGCTTACGCTCGAGCTCCCCTCGGACTTCTACCGTGAGTACCTCGAGACATATTTCCTTGACGTCCTTTCAAAGACCCTCAAGAGGGAGCTCGGCTCCGACGCCCGCCTTCTCTATCGCGTGCGCCCTGTAAAGGAAGGCCAGCCCATGACCTATCCCGCCGCTACCGGCAGCGAGCCCGTCAACAAGGCGATAAATGTTCCTACCTATTCTCCTGCTGTCAACCCCGGTCCTTTCGTCTATCCCGGCCTTACCCGCGTCCAGATCGTAACCCATCTCAACAAGAACTACTGTTTCGAGAATCTTGTTTCCGGTGAGTGCAACAAGATGGCCCTGACCGCCGGCGAGACGATTTCCGGCGCTCCCGGCAAGACCGCCTTCAACCCTCTCTTCCTTTTCGGCGGTCCCGGTCTCGGAAAGACCCATATAGCCCAGGCTATCGGTATTGAAATCAAGAAGAAATATCCCGAGCTCGTAGTCCTCTACGTGCCCGCCGGACGCTTCAAGACCCAATATATGGACGCGATAACGGTCAAGAACAAACTCACCGACTTCCTCGCGTTCTACTGCAAGATTGACGTTCTCATCGTTGACGATATCCAGGAGCTTTCCTCTCCCGGAACCCAGAACGCCTTCTTCCATATCTTCAACCACCTCCACCAGAACGGCAAGCAGCTGATCTTCACTTCCGACCGTCCTCCCGTAGAGCTCCAGGGCTTCGAAATCCGCCTCCTGAGCCGTCTCAAATGGGGTCTGTCGATCGAACTCGGCGTTCCCGACTTCTCGACGCGCCTCTCGATGCTCCGCTCGAGATGCTTCCGTGAGGGTGTGACCCTCAGCGATGATGTCCTTGTATATCTCGCTACGAGGATCAAGACCAACTTCCGCGAGCTCGAAGGTACCCTCCTTTCGCTCATCGCCCATGCGACCATGGCTCACCAGGAAGTTACCGTCGCCCTTGCCGAGCAGATTACCGACAAGATCGTGGGCGAGGAGAAGATAGAACTTACAATAGAAAAGGTACAGAGCGTTGTCTGCGACTACTTCAACATCACGAAAGAGGCTATGATGTCTCCTTCGAGGAAGCGCCAGATAGTCCAGGCCCGCCAGATAGCGATGTTCCTCTCGAGGAACCTCATAAACTGCTCGCTCTCGACGATAGGCTCCCAGATTGGAGGCAAGGACCATGCGACGGTCCTCCATGCCTGCACAACGGTCCAGGACCTCATGTCGACCGACAGGGTATTCAAACAGTACGTTATCGACATAGAGAAGATGCTCGTTAGAAAATAACGGGCTTTTTTGTTTCATATCTCTATGCAGTACACAACCGACCTTCCGATAAAAGAAATCATTCCCGACGTGCTCGGCGCGCTCGGCCGCTCGAAGGCTGTAGTCGTTACGGCAAGTCCGGGCTCGGGTAAATCGACTGTCCTTCCTCTGGCTGTTCTCGAAGAGATACCGGAAGGGAAGGTCCTGATGCTCGAGCCGAGAAGGATAGCCGCGAGGCAGATTGCCGAGAGGCTTGCCTTCAACCTCGGCGAGAGGGTCGGGGAGACCGTCGGATACCGCGTGCGCTTCGAAACCAGGGTGGGTCCGGCTACCCGTCTGGAGGTGCTGACCGAAGGCATCCTTACCCGCATGATGATAGAGGACCCGACGCTCGAGGGCGTTTCGGCGGTAATCTTCGACGAGTTTCATGAGAGGAGCATCAATGCCGACGAAGCCTTTGCTCTTGTCCGTGAGACACAAGATGTTATAAGGCCCGACCTAAAGATGTTGATAATGTCTGCGACTATCGATTCGGAGGCTGTCTGCAAGGCTCTCGACGCCCCTTTGGTCGAGGGCGGAGGAAGGCTCTATCCGGTCGATATCGTGTACGGAGCCGGGGAGGCGACGCCGGGCGATTGCGCCTCGGCGGTCGCGCGCACCGTGCTCCGTGCAAGCCGTGAAAATGATGGCGACATCCTCGCTTTCCTGCCCGGCGAGGCGGACATCCGGAAATGTGCCGCGATGCTGGAAGGGGAGCTCGGCGATACGATGGTCTGTCCTCTGTACGGCCTTCTTTCCTTCGAGAGCCAGCGT
>JAKSJS010000147.1 GCA_024398155.1 Bacteroidales bacterium
GCCGTAACCCTCGCGGGTCGCGGGAGTGCCGGTCTCGCCGTCAGTCGTCGCATAGGCCGGAGCATTTACGATGGCCCAGCTGATGTAGGCGGGGATATCGTCGTACTTGTCTATCGGGGCGTAGGCCTCTGTCTCCGAGCTTGTGGCGAGGAGAAGGGCGAGGTGGGAGCCAGCCGACATCGATATCGTTCCTATCTTCTCGGGGTCGTAGCCGCGCTTCTTTGCCTGGCTGCGGACGAGACGTACAGCTCTTTGGCCGTCTTCCCATGCCGTCTTATAGATGGGAAGGCCTTCGGGACGGGGAGTGCGGTAGACGAAGTTGACGCACTGGAAGCCGAGCTTTGTGAACTCCGTGCCCCAGAACTTGACGAGGTCGACATCGCATGTGGAGAAATATCCTCCGCCGGAGATAAGGATCATACAGGCTCCGTTGGGGTTCTCGGGAGCATCATACCACTCGAGATAGGGCTGACGGTGCTTGTCAGCCTTGAAGCCTTCGGCATTTGCCTCGTCGGTCATCGCGGCTATCTGTTTGTCACTTGCATCGGGCATCTTGCCTTTGGGCCAGATGTATTCGCGGTCATTGCATGCATACGAGGTGACCGAAATAAGGAGTAGGAGAGAGAGAAGTACTTTTTTCATGACTTTATGCTTCGAAATCTTTTTCTACGTAGTTGAACATGCTTTCGCAAACGGCTGAAGAATAGCGCGTTGCATTACCGACAAGCTTGGACCATAGAGCTTCTGTGAGGGGCGTTTGGCTGTCGGCGCCGAACTTCACCAGGCCGGCTATGAAGCCGGCGTTGAAGTTGTCGCCTGCGCCTATCGTTGAAACCGGTTTGACCTTGCGGACGGGATATTCGCCATGGACACCGGGGGAGAATACATGTACGGGGTCGGGGCCTTGAGTGTAGATAAGGTTGGGGCAGAGCTGCTTTATCCTTTTCTCATAGACTTCTTCGGGGTTATCTATTCCGTAGATATTGAGGAAGTCTTCGTCAGAGCCCTTCACGAAATCGCAGTAGCGGCAGTTCTCCTCGATGATAGGGAGAAGGTGGGGGAGTTCGGCAAGATGGTTCTTCCGGAAGTTTATGTCGTAATAGATCGTCGCTCCGGCCTTGCGGGCGGCTTTAAGGACCTCGCCAAGGTAAAGCGTGACTGCTGGATCGACAGCGAAGAAGGAGCCGATCAGGAGTATGTCTCCCTTCTCGAAATTGATTTCCCCAGCGTCTTCAAGCCTTAGGATCTTGGGCTTGGGATCCTTGTAGAATTCGTACTGCGCGTCGTTCCTGTCGTTGAGGAAGGCCATTGAGACATTCGTCTGCGTATTATTGTAACGTTTGACCAATTCCGTCTTTACATTATTGTCCAACAGGAAGTTACATATAATATCACCGACATGGTCGTCTCCGATCTGGGTGGACATGTATATTTCTGTGGCAGGGGAGAGACGGGGTACCGTCCTACCTATTGAAATTACTGCGTTGAAGGTCGAACCTCCGGGCACCGCTGCCTGGGGTTGGTCGTTTCTGAAGACCATGTCCATCACGGTCTCGCCGATTCCATAGATTTTCATATCGTTTGATTTTTTTTCCTTCTGCGAATTTAGCGAATTTTCAATATAATTTTTACTTTTGTAATATATAAACATGTACACTTTATGAAAAGAAATATTTTGATTGTTACGGCTTTGGCCTGGGGAGCGATAGTTTTTTCCGGATGTGCCGACAAGGTGGAGTCCTGGGAAAACTTCACGTCTGACGGATATGAGGTGAAGTTCTATGCTGACGGAGCTGAGATTCAATACGTAGACGGGACTCCTGTGGAGATTGATAGGCACAAGACATTGTCGCTCGGTGTTTTCATTGACGGTGAGGAGATTCCATGCAATTCCCAGAGTGTAATATGGTCCAGAGGCAGGACAGATTTCATTTTTGCAAAAGGAAATGTTTCGGATCCCAAAGTCGCGGGGACGGATTATACGGATTTCTGGACATATGACGAGAAGACCTACGGTCCTACCCGCCATTTTCATTATGCGGTGAATACGACGAATTACGGGAAGGTGAAGGTTGAAATCGAGTTCTTCAGCTCTGAGGCGCCTTCGGTATGCGTCGCGAGAAGAGTATTCACTCTTGTGGTCTGTCCGGAATGCGTGGATCTCGGCCTTAGAGTAAAGTGGTGCAAATATAATCTAGGCGCCAGTTCTTTGGATAAAGCGGGTGGATACTATTACTGGGGGTCGGAAAACTGCAATGCGGAGAATGATCCAGCCAGAAAGGCAGGCAACGGCTGCGGCATGAGGATGCCGACGCGTGCGGAGTTCACTGAACTGATAAACAATACGACCGTTACTGTCGGTAACATAGACGGCGTAAGGGGCGCAACAATACTCACAAGCAAGAAACCGGGATATACGGACAAGTACATAGTCTTCTGCGCACACGGCATTCAATACGATAGTCACATAAGTCAAAGTGACTATGATTCCGGTTTCTTCATGTCTTCCACGCCTTCCGCGTCGAACCCTGAGGACATAGTGTGTCTGAAGACTTTCGGCAAGTCTCTGCAGATGTACGCTGTATCGAAATTCAAAGGGGTCAACATACGTCCTGTAATTGAGAAATAGCATGAAGAGGTGGTTCGTAATCATTATTGCCGCGCTGGTAACGCTGTTTTCCTCGTGTTCCAAAGAATCTGAAGGGAGTACGTTCCGGAACCTTATGGGTACGTATTCTGTCGAGGGACATTATAACATGAAGGGTGGAGACAATGTGGAGCTTCCGAATCCGTACCCGGATATATATGGTAACAGCCAAGGGCGCCAGTCTGGTGAAGGAGAGATTACTGGCGAAACCATCACGTTTGAACCACTTGAAGGCCATTCATTCAAGGTCTCGGGATTTCTTCGTGCAGGAGGATGGGTCGTTGGAAATAAGATTTGTTTCGATTCTGCATATTCCTGGTCCAACACTTCGACGTATCTTCGCAGCATTATCTATTCCACTGTTTTGGAAAACGGTACGATGGAACTCTATATGACAACGACCGGAATGTCCAGTGGGAAACCGTATGTTCAGGAATACATATTGACGGCGACTAAAATCAAATGACGGTATGAGACGGATTCTATCACTTTTTGCGCTTGTCGCTGTTCTTGTCATTTCGTACTCCTGCGAGAAACTTCCCGGAGGGAAGCATGACAAGGGGCCGCACGTCTACATTTCCGGATACTATAGCGCCCGACTTCATTTTACGGCCTGCTATTGGGTCGATGGAAGGCGATACGAGCTGAAGGATTCAGAGGGGAGAGATACAGGTGAGTGCGACCTTTATGTCGATGGTAACGGTGATGTATATGTATGTGGATATGCCGGGAAGACAGCCCAGGCCTGCTACTGGAAGAACGGAAAGCAGGTCCTTATTGGAGAGAGCAAGGAAGACGGCGTCGCCTTCCGGATGGCTATGTATGATGGACATCTCGTTATCTGCGGACGCGACGGGAATCGTGGCTGTATATGGATAGACGGGATCCGCAAGGAGATTTTTGGCAACGATGCGGGCAGCTCAGCTGGCTCTGAGATTAACGCCGTCATTGCGACCGACAATGGACTTCTTCTGGCTGGCCGGAAGGATGTTTCTCAACCGAAGCCCGATTTCCTGCTTCATAAGAATCTGGACGCTGCTCCCGAAAGCGTGACGTTCGCATCAAGGGATTTGCCCGTCCTTGACTTAAGGATGATAGGGGAGAAGCTGTATGCCATTTCGGAGAATAGTTTCGACGAGGACGATGGTCTTATAATGTATTCGCTTGATGATGGTTCCCCTTGGACAGAGTATCTTTTCGCATCGAACTATGACTTCGCCTATACTGCTGACGGACGGAAGGTTGCTGTCGGCGGTATAGCGTATGGCTATGGTCCTATGATCATTGATAATGAAAACGACAACTCAAAAGTATTGACCGGACCATATGCGAGCTTTACCTGTGTCACCGTCCACGAAAACGACATACATGTAGCCGGAGTTATGTCCGCGCCTGACCAGATCGGTTTGAGGTCCCTCTATTATTGGGGGCCTGACGGTCTTCCAGTGGAACTTTCCCTTCCTTTCGAACGCGACAACTTCCTCTCTGCAGACAGAATCATTGTAAAGTAAATTTTGTAATTGTCACAATTTTTCGTGTCTACTTTTGACATCTGGTACAAGAGGGGGGTTGTCACAAATACACAACTTAACATAATATAAATTGTGTAACATAATCGGAAGTGCTCGAAACAGCAATTTGAAATGTGCAAAAGCTGAAAATTCGGTGAATAAAGTCATTGATAGAATATTTTGAGTAATTTTGTCAAAACCATGTGTGTCCACTAAAAGTTGTGGACGATTATTATAAGTTTAACAATTAAAACAAAGTTTGACGGATTGGTGTCAGGGCGAAATCGTCTGTGCTGTTGGTTTTGTCAAAGTATGTTGTTATATTTGTTGATGCCCGCTGTCGGGCTTAGCTGAC
>JAKSJS010000148.1 GCA_024398155.1 Bacteroidales bacterium
CTCTCGAACCTCGACCTCAGGTCCGTGGAGCTCGGCGAAGGGGCTCTCGCGACTCTCGTCGTGAGCCCCCGCGAGAGCTCCCGCTACCTGCTTTTCGACGAGGAGTCAAGGCTTGTCGGATGGACCAATGTCAAGACCGGAGAGGTCCGCTCCCCCTTCGGCGCCATCGACCCGTCAGCCTTCCGCCGCCGCGCCTTTTCCGGCATCCACATGATGAGCTCGAGGATACTCCCCCTTCTCGGGGAATACAGCCGGAAAACAGGCTCCGAGCGCTTCCCGATAATGGATTTCTACCTCGACATTGCCGCCCGTGAGAAGATAACCGGGCTCGATGTCCCCGACCTGAAACTTGTCGACGTCGGCAAGCTCGAGACCCTAGCCGCCGCCGAAGATTTCCTCGCCAGCCTCTGATTCCCCTGGAACAGCCAGCAATAGGCCCACCCGTGAGCAGAACGCCCTCTCCCACTCACCGGAGGGTGCTTTTCACCCTTCCCGTGAGCAAAACAGCCCTCCACACTCACCGAAGGGTGGTGTAAGATGCCGGGGACGGCATACGCATTGATATTTTCAAGAAAATATCTATCTTTGTGGGTTACATGCGCAGTCTCGCCCGAAATATACTTGTGCCGGCCCTTGCCGTGAGCCTCGTCGCCGCCCAGACGATGGGGTTCGACATGGCCCGTGCCGACCATTACCTGAGCGTATATTCCGAGCCCGACTCCGTCGCCACGAACCCCGCCGATTCCTTCTCACTCGAGGAGGCCGAGCTGCCTCCCCAGGAGCCCCTCGCCTACAGGATCGACTCCTTCACCCTCGACAAGGTTGACACTCTCGACACCCTCCACTTCATCGACCGCCAGATAGCCAAGGATACTGTCTGGGAGCGTGTCATGATGCTCGACAGGGACTGGCCCGACTCCGTCGCCTTCGACAGGGACATGGAGTTCAGCCCTGAGGAAATCTACATCGCGCCCCCTCTTCTCCGCTTCACCGACAGCCTCCGCTACGAATGGTTCGTCGCCCTCAAGGACTCGACGACAAGAGCGGCCCTCCGCGACACCCTCCTCGCCCACGGCGACTCCCTCCAGGCCGCACAGCTCGACTCCCTCTACCTGCTCGACTCCGCCGAAGTCGCCAAGTGGAAGTTCGACAAATGGTACAGTTCCCTCACCCGCAAGGAGAGGAAGAAATACGACTACGAGCAGGCCCTTCCCGCCAAGATCCACCGCGCTGACAGCATCCTCCACTACAAGGACAGCGTCAAAGCCTACAAGGACAGCGTCAAGGACAACACCCCCCGTATCCTCGAAACCTTCGCGATTCCCGACTCCCTCCAGTACAGGAGGATGATAACCTGGAAGCTCGACAGAAGGTTCGACGACGTGAAGCTCTTCGACCTCGACACGTCCTTCAACTACCACTACAACGACTTCGAAGCCCGCAAGCACGACGTCAACATGACCTACCTCGGAGTCGCCGGCTCCGCCGTCCAGACCTACAACTTCTTCAAGCGCGACAAGGAGGAGAACGTCTTCTTCTACACCCCCTACAGAAGCTGGAGCTACAGCCCCGAGACCCTGACCCAGTTCAACACCAAGACCTACTACACCGAGCTGGCCTACTGGGGCACCCTCTTCTCCAACAGGGACAAGGAGGAGTCCAACATCAGAATCCGTACGACCCAGAACATAACCCCCGCCCTCAACCTGAACCTCGAGTACTCCCGTAACGGAGGAAACGGCATGCTCCAGAACGAGAAGGTCAACAACCGTACAGCCCTCGTCGGTCTGAACTATCTCGGCAAGAAATACCTCATGCATGCCGGCTTCATCCACAACCGCGTCATGAGGAACGAGAACGGAGGAGCGATCGATACCGACCCCGCAACCGGGATAAACTGGATCAGGGACACGACCGTCGAGGTCAGGGAGATCCCCGTGAACCTCTCCAGCGCAGCGTCGACCCTCAAGAAACAGCAGGTCTTCCTCGACCAGTCCTACCGCATCCCCCTGAGCTTCAAGAAACGCAAGAAAGCCGAGGCAGAGGAAGGCGGCGGAGATACGCTGACCCTCGACCGCAACGTGACTTCAGCCTTCATAGGCCACTCCAGCGAATTCAGCGTCTTCCGCCGCGTCTACACCGACAAAACCGACTCGAGGACTTCCGAATATTACAACAACCTGTTCTACATCAATCCTTCCGCCTCCAACGACTCCCTCAGGGTCATGAGGCTTGAGAACAAGGTCTACCTGCGTCTCCAGCCCTGGAAGGACGACGCGATAGTCTCGAAGATCGACGTCGGAGTCGGCGACAAGCTGCTCTCCAACTACTCCATGAGCCCCATGTCGTTCCTGACCGCCGGCAAGAGCAACGTACGGGAGAACTCCCTGTACGTATATGCCGGAGCCCGCGGCCAGTACAAACAGTACTTCAACTGGGACGCCAACGGCAAGTACAACTTCGCCGGAGCCGAGATCAACGATTTCGGAATCGACGCCAACATCTACGCGAACTTCTACCCGTTCCGCCGCGACAGGAAGAGCCCGCTCAGCCTTGACGCCCACTTCTCGACGGCCCTCGAGGAGCCCGAGTACTACGTCCGCCACATGTTTACCAACCACTTCCGCTGGGACAACGACTTCAGCAAGATATCGACGACAAAAGTCCGCGCCGGTCTCAACATACCCAAGTGGAAGCTCAGCCTTGACTTCGGATACGCCCTGCTCGCGAACAACGTCTACTACGGCGCCGACGCCCTTCCCGCCCAGAACGACAAGGCCATGAGCATCATAAGCGCCAACCTCAACAAGGAGTTCGTGCTCTGGAAGTTCCACCTCGACCACAAGCTGATGTTCCAGTACTCCTCCAACCAGGAAGTCGTCCCCCTTCCGCTCTTCTCGGCCAACCTTAGATACTACTTCCAGTTCTCAGTCGTCAAGAACGTCATGGAGATGCAGATAGGAGCCAACGCCTGGTACGACACGAAATGGTATGCCCCGGCCTACAACCCCGCAGTCGGAGCCTTTTACGTCCAGACCGACACAAAATACGGCAACACCCCCTATATCGACGCCTTCGTCAATATCCAGTGGAAGGAGGTTTCCGTCTTCCTCAGGTGCGAGAACGTCAATATGGGATGGCCAATGGACAAGACCGACTACTTCTCCGCGGCCCACTACATAAGGCCGCCCAGAAGCTTCAAGATAGGCGTATTCTGGCCCTTCTGTGTAAAGACATCGTCCCACTCCCACTCCCATGAGTCATCCATGATGGGTGGCGGCGGCAAATCCGCAGCTGGAGCCGGGAATATGAGATTAAGCCGCTGATGAAGAAGAAAGACATCGTAACTATCATCCTTGCCGCTATCGCGATTTCCGCAATAGTGGCGTTCTTCTTTGTCAGGGAGAAATACCTCACCTCCAAGCCGGAGGCCATCGGCGAGGGGCGTGAGCTGCGCTGCGCGATGGGCTTCCGCAAGGACCCCGGCGGCGCCGACGGCCACAAGCTTCTCCTTGCGGGA
The DNA here is from genome assembly GCA_024398155.1 of Bacteroidales bacterium. Classification (GTDB taxonomy): domain Bacteria; phylum Bacteroidota; class Bacteroidia; order Bacteroidales; family UBA932; genus Cryptobacteroides. The sequence continues at coordinate 3,521 of JAKSJS010000148.1, forward strand.
CTGAACTACGACTTCCTCAAGGATTTCGCCGGTTCCAAGTCCCTTGCCGACTCCATCTTCGTCATACGCTCCGACGAGTACGTATGGGCCGACTCGCTGAGGGAAGGCAGCCTGGACCTTGTCGTCCTCCCGTATGCCGACTCATTGCCGGCAATGGAAGGTGTCCTGTACTCCGACCCTATCGACTCCCTTTCGGTATGGGCTGTCGGGGCCAGCTACGGAGAGCACCTTGACGAGATAAACGGATGGCTCGCCGAGTTCTCCGAGAGCGAGGACTTCGAAGAGCGCGTCGGCCTCTTCTGCGACACGGTCAACCCCTCCAAGGACGCCGCGAGAGGCCTCAAAGCCGACCACATATCCCCCTACGACGACCTTTTCAAGCAGCATGCGGCCCATCTCGGATGGGACTGGAGGCTGCTCGCGGCCGTCGCCTACCACGAGTCGCGCTTCTCGATACTCTCCCACTCCCCTAAAGGAGCATCCGGCATAATGCAGGTCAAGCCCTCGAGCGCAAGGAGATACGGAGTGTCTGACCTTCTTGACCCCGAGGAGAACATCTCCGCCGGAGCGAACCATTTCCTCGCCCTCCAGAAACGGTACCGCTCCACCAATTTCACCCCCACCGACAGGATACGCTTCGTCCTTGCAGCCTACAATACCGGTTCCGCAAGGATGCATGGATATATGGACACCGCCGATTCGCTCTCGCTCAACCGCTACAGCTGGTCCGATGTCCTCCCGATGATAAACAGCTCAACCGTCTCGTATGTCGACTCCATCTTCTCGACATACGAGGATATATGCAGGATAATAGACAAGTAGGAATATGGATGCCTCACTGTTCATAGCACGAAGACTCAAGGCCAAGGGACGCCTCCCCACGGTCTGCATAGCCGTGAGCTCCCTCGTCATGATACTTGCCGTCGCGATTTCCGGAGGCTTCCGCTCCGAAATCCG
>JAKSJS010000149.1 GCA_024398155.1 Bacteroidales bacterium
AAGATGGTTTCGGAGGCCCTTGCTTCGGATTATGAGGTCGTCGAAGTCTACCGGACCGAAGAGATCGGCGAGGAGGCGATGGGCCGCATCTCGTCGATGAACACCCCTTCGCCTGTGCTTGCCGTTGTCCGCCAGAAAAAGGCAGTCTCCGCCGCCGAGGTCAACAGCCTCATAAAGCCCGGCATGCTTGCCCTCGGACTTGATGCCGTAAGGGACCCCGGCAACCTCGGGACTATCATCAGGATAGCCGACTGGTTCGGCATCGACACTCTCTTCGCCTCGTCCGACACGGTCGAACTCTACAACCCTAAGGTCGTCCAGTCGACCATGGGGGCAATATTCCGCAAGAAGGTAATATATTGCGATTTAAGTAAGGTATGTGAAAGCTTTGCTAAAAGTGGAATGAGAGTCTACGGGACCTTCCTCGACGGGGAAGTCCTCTACGAAAAGGAGCTTACATCCGACGGCCTCATAATAATGGGCAACGAGTCCAACGGAGTCTCACCGGAAGTCGCCGCAAAGGTAAACTCCCGACTCTACATCCCGAGTTTTGCACCCGGCGGAGCGACGCACGCCGAGTCCCTCAATGTCGCTGTCGCCACGGCAGTGACTGTCGCCGAGTTCAAGCGCCGCACGCTTGTCAATGGAGACAGCCATTGAGGTGCGAAAACCCGTGTCCACCCTCGGACACGTAAGAGGGAGGGGCCCAGCCGTAAGGCTGGGAGGGATGAGCGAAGCGAAGGTTTTCGCACCTCAATGGGTGCGCAACTGACGAAGCCCAGTTGATTCTGCCACAAAAACGGCGAAAACGTGGCAGAAATGAGGAAAAGCAGTGATTCTGCCACAAAAACGCGGAAAACGTGGCAGAAAATGGAGTGGCGGAGGATGGCGGGATGGAATTTTAGGTATATTTGGTAGATTATTCATGAAATTGGGATGAAACGTTTCGTTTCATATATTCTTGGAGTGGTGGCTCTGGGGCTTATGGCCGGGGGCTGCAGCACTACCCGCGTCCTTGCTGACGGGGAGTACCGCCTTGCCCACAACAAGATCGAGGTCACGAACGACAAGCATTTCCCCGATTCCCAGATAGAGCCCTACCTGAAGCAGAAATCCAAGGGCTGGACTCCCTTCATGTCCGTATTCAACTGGCAGAACGGCAAGGATAAGGGTTGGGACAGGTTCGTCCGCAAGCTGGGCGACGCGCCGGTCGTCTACGACGAGGCGCTTGTCGGCCCCAGCGCCGAGAACGTCAAGACCCACCTCGAGTACCTCGGATACTACGACTCCGAGATCCTTACAAGCGTCGAGCAGAAATCCCGCAAGAGGGTCAATGTCCACTACGACATCACTCTCGGCAAGCGCTATCCCATAAAATCCCTCAGCCTCAACGTCCCGGAAGGGGAGTTCGAGGATGTCTTCCTTACCGACTCGGCCAATATCACTGTCAAGCCCGGTGACTACCTCGCCCAGAACGACCTCGAGGCCGAAAGTGTACGTGGAAGCAAGTTCATGAGGGAGAACGGATTCTACGGATTCAACAAGAACTATTATGTTTTCGAGGCTGATACTCTGTCAGTTCCCGATTCTGCAATCCTTGAACTGAGGATCAACAGATGGACCAGGAACGAGACCGAGAAAGAGGCCCGCGACCTTGTGACCTACCGTATCGGAGACGTGAGGATATCCTATCCCGCGACCCTCAAGTTCCGCGACAAGGTCCTGACAGGCCTCAATACGATCACTCCCGGCGACCTCTACGACGAGCGCCAGGTCAACAACACCTACCAGCGCCTTTCCTCCCTGAGAGTCTTCAACAGCGTCAATGTCGAGATGAACGAGCGGGGCGACAGCTCCCGCGTCGTCGACTGCGACATCAAGCTCTCCCAGTCCAAGCTCCAGGGCTTCAAGATAAACCTCGAAGCCTCTACCAACTCCGACTGGCTGTTCGGCGTCTCGCCCCAGCTTTCCTACTACCATAAGAACATCTTCCATGGCGGAGAGTGGTTCAACATCGGTTTCATGGGCAACTTCCAGTTCATGTTCGGCAGGGATGTCCGCTCCAACGAGTTCGGTATCACGACGGGTCTCAGCTTCCCCAAGTTCCTCGGTCTTTCCTACAAACACTTCAAGGGAACCGTCCCCAGAACCGACATAAACCTCTCCTGGAACTACCAGAGCCGTCCCGAGTACACCCGCAACATAATATCCGTATCCTACGGCTACAACGGCTCCAAGGGCAATTTCTTCTACCAGGCCTACCCCTTGAAGCTCAACATAGTACGCCTGTTCAACCTCGATGAGAAGTTCTATGAGTCCCTGATGGGCGACCCCTACATGAGCAACGCCTACCAGAACCACTTCGACCTCGGAATGGGCGGAACCTTCTATTATACGACCAACACCGACCTTGTCCCCAAGACGCCGTTCTTCTACACAAGGCTCCAGGTCGATATCTCCGGCAACCTCCTCAGCTGCTTCAAGGGCCTCATGCCCAAGGACAGTGACGGAGCCGGCATGCTATGGAGCACTCCCTATGCCCAATACGTGAGGGGAGAGCTCACGCTCGGCAAGACATGGCGCTTCGGCCGTGAGTCGAAGCAGGCCCTCGCCACCCGCATAGTCGGTGGCGCCGGCTACGCCTACGGCAACTCCTCGGCACTCCCGTTCGAGAAGCAGTTCTATGCCGGCGGCGCCAACAGCCTCCGCGGCTGGCAGGCCCGCACGATAGGTCCGGGCCTCTCCAAGCGCGATATGTCCTTCGTCATCCCTAACCAGACCGGCGACATACGCCTCGAGGCCAATGTCGAATACCGCTTCCCGATAGTATGGAAGTTCGACGGAGCGCTCTTCGTCGATGCCGGAAACATCTGGACAATATGGGAGAGCGCGGCCGGCCTTGAAGGCTTCGCCGAGGAGCCTGTTGCTCGTCTCTCCAAGGAGACTTTCCTCCCCGGAATAGCCGCAGACTGGGGCCTGGGACTGCGTCTGGACCTTAATTTCATCGTCGTACGCGTGGATGCCGGCTTCAAGATGCATGATCCCCAGAGAGACGCCGGCGAGCGCTGGCTGACTCCCGGACAATGGTTCAGAAAAGACGGCTGCGCGATCCATTTCGGCGTAGGCTATCCCTTCTAATCCCTATGGCTATGGAACAAGAAACCAATACCCATCTCCTTCCTCCTCTTCCCGAAAGGATGAGGCCGAGGAACCTTGACGAATACGTCGGCCAGAAGCATCTGATAGGCGAGGGGTGCGTTCTCCGCAACATGATAGACTCGGGCAACCTTACATCCTTCATCCTATGGGGCCCTCCGGGTGTCGGCAAGACGAGTCTCTCGCGAATAATCGCGACGACTCTCGGCCGCGACTTCTATACGATATCCGCCGTATCGAGCGGCGTCAAGGAGGTGCGCGACGTGATAGCCAAGGCCAAAGGCCAGGGCTTCTTCGCGCCCAAGGCGGCGCCTATCCTCTTCATAGACGAGATCCACCGTTTCTCCAAGAGCCAGCAGGACGCCCTTCTCGGGGCGGCCGAAGACGGCACGATAGTGCTCGTCGGCGCGACGACCGAGAACCCGTCCTTCGAGGTTATCTCTCCGCTTCTCTCGAGATGCCAGGTATTTGTCCTGAAGTCTCTTGAGGCCGATGACCTCAACAATCTCTTGAACCGCGCCCTGAAGGAGGACGAGGCCCTTTCCCACCGCGATATCGAGGCCCGGGAGACCGAGGCCCTCTTCCGCTACAGCGGCGGCGACGCCCGCAAGCTCCTCAACATCCTTGAGATCGTTGTCGGCGCGACTCCCTCCGGCAAGGTCGTCATCGACAATGCCTCAGTAACCGGATGCCTCCAGGAGAACATAGCGATGTACGACAAGAAGGGGGAGATGCATTATGACGTGATCTCCGCCTTCATAAAGAGCGTGCGCGGCTCGGATCCCAATGCCGCCGTCTACTATCTCGCCCGTATGCTCAATGCCGGCGAGGATCCGCTCTTCATCGCCCGCCGCCTTTGCATCCTCGCCGCAGAGGATGTCGGCCTCGCGAATCCCAACGCCCTTCTTCTCGCCCAGAGCTGTTTCCAGATAGTCCATACCATAGGAATGCCCGAGGCGAGGCTACCTCTTTCGGAAACGACGATCTACCTCGCGTCCAGCCCCAAGAGCAACAGCGCCTACATGGCGATAAACGAGGCTCTCGCGGAGGTCTCCAAGGACTCGACTCCGTCGGTCCCTCTCTACCTCCGTAACGCCCCGACCAAACTCATGGAAGAGCTCGGATACAGCGACGGATACAAGTACGCCCACGACTATCCGGGCCATTTCACCGACCTCGAATTCATGCCTGCGGAGCTAAAGGGCCGTGTTTTCTACGATCCCCAGCCTAACAGAAGCGAGGACGCCCTGAAGGCCCGTCTCGAAAGCTATTGGCCTAAGCATTATAAGAAGTAATTTTTT
>JAKSJS010000015.1 GCA_024398155.1 Bacteroidales bacterium
CTTGCCGATGAGGAGTTTCTGTTTAGCGCAGATATTGTTCGAGAGGATGAACCATCCCTGCTCGGGACGATAGTAGCTCTCGTAGTTCTCGCTGACGCCGATATAGCGGGCGGAACCGGCCTCGTCGTTGATATTGTCGAAGATACCGAGGTTGACCATCTGGGAGACGGGCTTGTCGAAGTCGAAGAAGAAGACCTCGCAGTTGTGAGGGAGGGTCTGGACCCAGACGACGAGTTCGCCGTTGCCGTTGTCACCCATTCCGCTCTTCCAGAAGCCCTCACGATATACGACCTCGAGAGCCTCGGCATCGAAACCTACTCTCCAGGGATGCTTGCCGTATGTGGCATACGCTGCATCGACAGGGATGGGATCTCCGCCTTCGACGATTTCAGCGACCTTGCCGCCAGCCATACCGTAGACGCGGCCGGACCAGTCGATTGCGTTCTCTGCGGTCAGCTTCTCAGCGAAGTAGAATGAGTCGCCGGTGGTCGGGAAATCGCCGGTGATGAAGTGGGTTCCGCTTACTACAGACATAGGGAATACCTCACCATTGTTGTTGACCATGTTGAGGGTCGTGAGAGGGTCGGCCTGGGGCCTTGCGGTCTTGGCTACGAGAGTGAAGGTCTTGTCCTTTGCGTTATAGGTGATCTGGTATACGCCGGGATAGAAATCGGCGCCGAGCTTGGCGTAGAAGTCCTCCCTCGTGGCGATACCGGGAGTCGTAGAGGTCCAGTCATTGATGAGGGCACCCCATGCATAGTTCGTATAGAGCTGGAAGCTTGCATTGTCAGCCATATAGATATATGCGCTGTAGAGGTCCTCGGAAAGGCGGTTGAGAGGAAGGGTCTGGCCGGAGATTCTGGGGATGTCGGTCTCGATGATCGGATACTCGGTATAAGGAGCCTGGCCGAAGCTGGCGTTCTTGCCGATGAGGAGCATCTGCTGGGCGCAGATGTTGTTCGAAAGGATGAACCATCCCTGCTCGGGACGATAGTAGACCTCGTAGTTCTCGCTGACGCCGATATAGCGGGCCATGCCCTTGGTGTCGTCGATATTGTCGAATACGGCGAGGTTGACCATCTCGGAGACAGGCTTGTCGAAGTCGAAGAAGGCGACCTCACAGTTGTGAGGAAGGGTCTGGACCCAGATGACAAATTCTCCGTTTCCATTGTCGCCCATACCGTTTCTCCAGAAGCCTTCCTTATAGGTTACTTCCTTGGCTGCAGTATCGAAGTAGATCATCCAGGGGAACTTGTTATATACTCCGTAGGCGGCATCGAGAGGAATGTATGCGCCACCTTCTGAAATCTCGGCAATGGCGCCATCCTTCATGCCATAGACCTTTCCGCTCCAGTCAACAGCGTTCTCGGCAGTGACTTTCTCGGCAAAGACGAAGCTTTTGCTTATGCCGGAAGTCGCGTTGTCGGTTATGTATTTCGTACCGGCAGCAACGGACATGGCCCAGGCATTTCCTGCGTCATCGACAAGGTAAAGGGCGGCACCCTCTACGGGATCATCGGGTCCGGGTACATCAGGCTTGTACTCTACACCTTCGACGGGATCGGCAATGCGGCCCATGAATTTCTCGAGGGAAGCTTCTTTAGTGAGCTTGTTGTAGGAAAGTACCCAGAGTCCCTCGCTGAAGGCGGGACCTGCGTTACCGTAGTTTCCATCAACCTTGCCGGTCTCGGGATCCTCGACCATGTCGGAGATGACGAGGGTTTCGGGCGTTGCCGAAGTCCAGGAAAGTTCATTTGCCCATGCCCAGTAGTCGAAGAGCTTGATACCGAAATTGGGCTTCATGTACATGAGGACGCTATAGGTATTGCCTTCGGTATTGACCAGCGAGAGAGCGGAATATGCGCAGTCGGGATTGTTTGCGAACCAGTTGAGAGGATGAGACTCGCAGTAAGGCTCCATAGGGGCGGAAGCGCCTTCACCGGTAACCCATACTACAGAATTGTCGCTCCACTGTCCCTTGATGGTCATCCAGTTGGTAGTCTCGTCACAGACATAGTAGACCTCGAACTTGTCTCCATAATGGCCGGTATAGCGGGCGGTATTCCTCTCGACGTCAGCGAAGCGGTCGGACTGGAGAAGCATATTGTCGCCATAGTTGAGGAATACGACCTCACAGTTGGGGACAAGCTCCTGGCACCAGAATACATTGTACTTGTTGCAGTCCTTGTCCATCTTGGTACGGTCCAAGGTAAGCGTCAGGTCTATCATCCAGAAGAATTCTCCGGTCAGCGCATCGTAACCGACATAACGCAGACCGTACTCGCTCTCGGGAGTCGCGAAGTCCCAGCTCTCGCCTTCAGGCTGGTTCTGGGCGTCGACGCTCTCGCAGACGGTAAGGAACGAGCCGATCTCGGAGATGTCGGCATAAGTGCGGTAGCGGCCCTTCTGGGACATTTCGTTCATCTCATAGACCTTTCCGTTCTCGTCCACTACATACATGAGTGGAAGGAGCTCGGGAGGATAGATCGTGGCAACGTCAGATGCATCGAGAGTCTTCTCGGTGTACATCTCGTCGATGTTTGTCACCTTGATATAGACCGTAGGGGTCAGCTCTGCAGTAAGGGTGAGAGCGTTGAGAGAAAGCTCGAGAGTCTCTTCGATCTTTGCGGATTTGCCCTCGAGGACACCGCCGGCGGAAGCAAGGATCTCCTCACCGTTCTTGATGTCGAGAGTGTAGGTGTTGAGCTCGCTGCCCTCGACTGTGACCTCAGCCACGAACTTGACAGGGGCTCCTACCTTGATTTTGGTTTCTCCGTTGAGACCCGTGAGGGCGGCGGATTTGATTACGGGGGCCTGAGGCTCGGTTACAGGCTCGGGCGCAGGTTCCTGACAGCCGGCGAAAGCAAAGAGCGCTGCCGCTGCAAGAATAAGTGATCTTGTCTTTTTCATACAGAATTAATTTGTGGTTTATATATGATTTTGTTCTATTCCCATGAATAAACGGCGATGTCGCCGGCCGCCATGCGTACGACGCCAGGCTCGAAAGGCTGGTGGTTGCTCTCCTTGTCGTACTTGACGGCCTTGGAATTGTCGTCAAAGGCGATTTCGAGGTTCATCCCGCCGTTGGGGTTGGTATTGACAATGGCTATGTACTTTTTGTCGTTGTTTACGAGATAGGATACTACAGCATTTCCGTCATCGGTCGCAAGAGTACGGATTCCGTCAGGGGCTTTTGTAAGCTTCTTGCAGCCGGAAGGAATCTTGTCGCCCATATGCCAGATGTATTTGATGTCGGCTCCGAGGAAGATGGGCTCGAGTCCGATAAGTTCGGCATTCATCCTCTTGATGTCGTTATAGACACCGGTGCAGTGTTCATCCTGGATGTGGCCCCAGGTCGTGAAGTACTGGAAGCCGGTAGCGCCGTAGACAAGGTTGCTGAACATCTGGAGACGGAGTTCGCCTATCGTCGGGATAGGATATTTGGCCTCGTTGGTGCTATGCGAAAGCGAAAGGGCGAAAGCCCACATCGGGACCTTGAGCTCCTTTGCAAGAGTGCGGATGTCCTCAAGGTTATGGTACCAGTCGGGACGCACAGTGGTCACTCCGTTCACGGTCTTGCAGGGATAGTTGTCGAAGGAGACGAACCTTATCGGAACAGTCTTGCCGTACTGGCGTATCTTGGTAAGGTACGCATCCTCTCCCCAGCACCAGTTGGGATAGAGGTTGACATAGCAGGGGTGCTCCTTGTCAAACTGCTCGATATTGTTTATCTGGCCGGCAAGGGTCGTGAATTCCGAAATCTCGGGCTCGTCGTCTATATGGTAGACGAAGAAGGAAGGATGCTTGCAGAAAGCCGCAGTTATGTTCTTGGGGTCCTGATGGAGCTCGGGGCAGCTGATTATCATCTTGATACCAGCCTCGTCAGCCTTCGAGAGGGCATAGTCGGCATCCGAGATGTTGTCATACCATCCAAGGTAAGTGTTGAAACCCGCTTCTAGAAGTTTCTGGAAGCCGTAATCCGCATACTGGTTCTTCACTCCCGTCCATGAGAGTATCGTGAAATGGTCCGGGTCGATGGACTCGGGAACGAAGGCTTTCTTGGGCGCGTCAGTTCCCGGGCCTGCGGGGGTGACATCACCGCAGGCCGAAAGAACCATAAGGGGAAATAATATAAGAAGCAATCTCTTCATATTACAGGGTATAAGGTGTTAAGGACACGTTGGCGACAGCACCGTCTCCTCCGTTGTCGGGTTTCGTCGTGAGCTCTACCGTAAGCATATAAACTCCGGGAGTGAATTCGGAACCGGGATTCATATAGATGGCGTCAGCAGAGATCTCGGCAAGGCCGGTAGTCAGGGAGTTCATAGAGATGACAGTGCTCCACTTGACCCAGCTGTAGAGCTGGATGACGTATTCCTCCATGAGATATACGAGACATCTGTAAACTCCCTTCTCGTCCTTGACGGCTGCAAGGGTCGCATAGCGGTCCTTGCCATCGGAGGCCAGATACTTGAACACGTTGGAGGAGCTTTCGTTTCCAAGGGGGAAGCAGGCCTTCTGGCCGGTGACCCATACCTGGTCGGCCTCATTGAAATTGACATAATTGAGTATCATCCAGTTGTCATCGACATCGTAGTAGAAGGTCCAGTTGCGGGGATGGCCGGTAAACTTCGCCGTATTCTCGCCGAGGATTACGAAACGGTCGGGCTGGAGCATGGACTTCAGGTCACCGAAGCCCACGAACTCGACTTCGCAGTCCCTGACAAGCTTGACTTTCGCAGCCACGAGATAGTTGACTCCGCTCTGCTCCTGGGTGTCCATCGTTTCCTTGTCGACAACTACCTTGTAATTGACTAGTTTCTCAAAGGTGAAGGAATAGGAGTCGAAACTGAGTTTCTTGAAACCGTATCCGCCGGAATCTGGAGTGGGGATCCAGTCGCCGTCAGGCTCTATCGTAACGATGCCGTCCTCTCCCTGACCCCAGACAAGGCCGGTAAAGTCGGGCTTGCCCGAGGCAGCCTTTGCGGCAATCACGAATTTTTTCCCAAGGCCCGAGATATCTACGCCTTCCTTCAGGGAGTAGGAGTATGAAGCTTCTTCCTTTACCAGAGAATATGTTCCTCCCTTCTCATCGATGAGGAAAAGTTCCCCGGGAAGTTCGGGACGGGATATCGTAATGTTATGGTCGGCATCGAGACGTCTCGAGACTTTACCGTTCGCAACGTTCGTTACCTCAAGAGTGACCTCGGGGACGAGGTTGTCGGCAAGACCGGCGGCAAACGGGAGAGTGAACTCAAGATCGATGTCCACGGCACTGCCGGAGATTTCCACAGCCTTCCTGGCGGCGGTATTGCCGCCGTAGCTGACCGTGAGGGTGTAGTTTGCAAGGTCATTGTAGTCGTCATGGACCTTGGCCGAGTAAACCACCTTGTCGCCGGCCGTCACGTCCTTGGAGCCGTCGGCTCCGAGAAGGACGGCATCCTCGACGATAGGACGGGAGGCCCACTCGGGCCACACAATGGTCTTATCGACTTTTTCCGCACAGGAGACGAGAGCCGCAGCCGCGACAATCGCCATCAGAATGTTTTTTATTATTGTTCTTTTCATTTCTCAAAAGGAAAGCTGATCGGTTATTTCTTTGCTTTTGCAAGGTCTGCGTCCCATCCTTCACGCGCGAACGTCTGCTCGAGGGTGAGGCCGAGTTCTGCGGCCTCATCAACAGCATAGTTGGGAATAGGCATGTACTGGTGGGTCGGAAGAGTGAGCTTGGTCTTTGCAACCCTCGTAGCGAACTGGTTGAAGCGGATAAGGTCTATCTTGCGGAGACCCTCGAACCAGAATTCGTGGCCGCGTTCAGTCAGCAGAGCGTCAAGGAATGCTTCAGCGGAACCTGTGTATTTTGCCTGGAGGTTTCCAAGACCGGCACGCTTGCGGACGGCATTGACTGCCGCAAGGGCATCCGCCGAGGGCGCCGCATTGGAGTTTCTGACCTCGGCCTCAGCGTACATGAGGAGGACGTCAGCCCAGCGGGCAAGAGGGAAATCGTTGCCGAAGTTGGGAGCGGTCGAAGGCTCTGCGGGATATTTGTAGGGTACATATCCGTCCCATTCGGCCTTCTTGCCGATTTCGGCAGGTCCCCACCATTCGCCTCCAACAGTATAATAGGAGGTTATGATGCTCTCCTTGCGGAGGTCGCCGTCATCGAAGGTGTCATAGAACTTCGGAGCGATGTTGAAGGTCATGCCCCAGCCCGCGCCGGCTACGGCGAAGGGCGAAGGGTTGCCGAGGTCGTCCTTCTTCGCACAGTTGTTGGGCATGGCAAGCATGGCGAAAGGATTCATGCCGCCTTCCTTGCCATTTCCTGTGGAGGAAGGATCGCAGCTTATCGCACCTATGATCTCGCAGTTGAAGTCGTTGCACTCGCGGAACATCTCCTTGTAGGGGTTTTCACCCTGGGTGAAGAGCTTGTATTTTCCGGTGTTGAGTTCAGCGTATAGGTCGAGGGCCTTCTTGTACCAGCCGTCTTTGTGGTATCCTTCATTGAGGCAGTGCCTCATAAGGTATACGCGGGCGAGGTCACGCGTGAAGCGGCCGCGGTCGGCCTGGTTCTCGGGAGCGTATTTCGCGGCGAAGTCGAAGTCCTCATATACCCACTCGGTATAGTCGTCAAGTGAAGGACGTACGGCATTGTTGAGAGCCTCGGGATCGTTGAGTCTCGCGCCGTCAACCAGTACGGGAACAGGTCCGTAGACATGGAGGAGGTTGTACATGTGGAGTCCGCGGCACATCCTTGCCTCGGCGAGGATCTCCATCTTGCGGGTCTCGGAAATCGCGGAAGCGTCAGCATCCTCGATAGCCTTTATGATGCTAGTGAAACGGGTGACCTCGCGGGTCTTGGGATAGTGGTTGGGGCGGGTATCCTCGAGAGCGCCTCGGGAATAATAGATGCACATTGAGAAATCAGCCTCGGAGGCTTTCCTGTAGTTGATATCCCATACACCGTTCACCCAGGGAGCCTCGACGTCCGAAGGGGTGTCGAACATCTTCAGGACACCGCCGGCGGGGATGTACCAGGGGTGCTGGTTGCCGCTGGAGGCATAGAGGGAATATGTCCAGGTGTTTACGTACGGGATGTAACAGGCCATCATAAGCGACTCGAAATCGCTCTCCGACACGGGGAAGTTCTGGTCGGTGAGCACTCCGTATATCTTCGGATCGAAATTCTTCTCACAGGATGCAGACAGGATGATAGCTGCTGCAACGGTTATTATTGAAACTATCTTTTTCATATCCGCAGCTTATTTGAAGTTAACTTTGAGTCCGAGGGAGAAGGACCTTGTCATAGGGTATCCGGCAGGCGAGGAGCTGTTACCGGTGTAGATTTCGGGATCGACGCCGGAGAACTTCGTGAAGGTGAAGGGGTTCTGGGCGTCGAAATAGAACCTGATGTTGTCTATCCTCTGGGCAAGGACCTTGCCGAGGAGCGCACCGTCGAGATTGTAGCCGAAGGTTATGTTCCTCACGCGTACGAAGGAGGCGTCCTCGCGGCCGATATCGGTTCCGCAGTTGCCCGGGAGGGCATCGGAATGGGTTATCGCTATGCCGGGAATCGTTCCGTCGGTATTGGTCTGGGAGTTCCATACGCAATACTGGTACTGGTTGGCGTTCTGGGGAGGGTTGTAGGCCATCCTTGAGGCGCTGGCCCAGCTCATCGCGTAATTGTACTTCGTCGCGCCGAACTGGCCGTAGAGATAGATGTCGAGATCGAAGTTCTTATAAGTGAACGTGTTACCGAAGCCTATACTGATCTTCGGAAGGACATCGTCCATATAGATGTCGTCGGTATCGATCAGGCCGTCATTGTTGCGGTCCTCGATGATGAAGTAACCGGGCTTCTGGGAGTTCTCGCCGAGGCTCCACTGGGAGTCGGGCATGTTGGAGAGATCCTCGTTGATGATGCCGCTTACGTGGTAGAAGTAGCAGGCGTTCATCGGCTCCCTTTCGCGCATCTGATAGACCTGGTAGTCGTAGTTTTCAGTCCTTTCGACCCAGAACATGTTGTAGTGGGTCAGGGTCAGCATGGTCGTCCAGCTGAAGTCCGTTGTCTTTATGTTTACGGAATTGATGGCGGCATCGAAGCCCGTACGGAAATAGTGACCGTAGTTGACAGGGCGCGTTCCGACCATCGCCAGGGGCTCGCCGGGAGCTGTGCCGAGGAGGTTGGTGACGTCATTGCGGAAGTAATCGATGCTTCCCCACAGCCTGTTCTTGAGGAAGTGGAAGTCAATACCGATATTCTTCATTATCGTCTTCTCCCAAGTAACATCGGGGTAATCCGAACCGGACTTTATGTAAGGGATATAGGTCGTAGTGTTGTCATTGAACATGACGTAGCTCGGCGCCATGGAGTAGAGACCGTAGAGGGATGTTCCGAGGTTGTCCCTTCCGGTGACACCGTAGCTGGCGCGCAGCTTGAGGAGGTCTATCCAGGAGACGCTCTTCATCCAGGGCTCGTTGGATATCTTCCATGCAGCGGAGAATGAGGGGAACCATGCGTATTTCTTGCCGGGGAAGAACTTGTCCGTTCCGTCCCTTCGGAGGGTTCCGCTGATTACGTAACGGTCGAGGATGTCAACGGCAAAGCGGCCGAACTGGGACCTCTTCCTGTTCTCCCACCTTCCGGAAGTCGGTGTGAAGGGGCCTTCCGCGGCGGCAATGTTGTCACCTGCGATATTGTCGTTGGCATTCTTGTAGTCGACGTCCAGGTTGGTTCCGGACTGCTGGTAGAAGCCGAAGCCGACAACCGCCTCGAGACGTACGATGTCCTTGAAGGTCTGGTTGTAGTTGAGCATGGCTTCGATTGTCTGGTCGTCGCGGTCGGTATTTCCTATATGGCCGCGGGAGACTCCGGCAACCTCATACCACATCATCGACGTAGGGATATAGAGGGAACGTTTCGCCGTCTCCTTGTTCATGCCGTAGAGGGCGCGGGCGGTAAGGATATCCTTGTAGAGGTTGATGTCCGTCGAGAAATTGACGTAGTAGCCCATCGTCTTGGTATTGTCGGCGAACATCGCCATTTCTGCCGGGTTCGCAGTCGAACGGTACCTCTTGTAGTTGCCTTCCTCGTCATATACTCCGTAGTTGGGAGGGAACATGAGTGCCGACTGGAGGGCATCCTTGCCGACTCCGCCGGCTCCACCGCCGTCAGCATTCGAGTTGGTGAAATTGTTTGAGTTGATATTGAGTATCGAGGAGAGCTTCATGAAGGGGAATATCTGGGCGGAGATGTTCGAACGGAGGGTGTACCTCTTCATTCCGGAATTGATGACCGTACCTGTCTGGTCATAGTAGTTTCCACCGAGATAGTATTTCACGTATTTCGTACCGCCGGAGATAGTGACGGAGTGGTTGTTTATCTGGCCGGGACGGAGGATGTAGTCGAGCCAGTTGGTATTCGTCGCGGAATCGATCTCGTCAGGATAGAATACGGGAGACCATCCGCCGTCATACTCGTTCTCCCCGTAAGGGCCCATGTCATGGTTGAACAGGTAGCTTTCCTTGGAGAAGACGTTCGCGAAGTTCATGTACTCGTTGGTCGTCAGGGGCTCGAGATACTTGTAGTTGCGGACAAACGAATAGTTGCAGTCGAGCGTTACCTTCGGAGTGCCTTCGTAACCTTTCTTGGTCGTGATGAGGATCACACCGTTGGCGGCATTGATACCGTAGATTGCGGCAGAAGCATCCTTCAGGACCTCGACGGACTCGACATCTCCGGGGTTGAGGCCGGCAAGTCCGGCGCGGTTTACGGAGTTGGGAGTCTCTATCGAGCCGTGGCCTACCTCAAGCGAGCCGGAAGGCATCACGATACCATCGACGATGAAGACAGGGGTCCCGCCACCACGGATGGAGATGTCGACCGCACCGCCGGGCTGGGAGCTGGCCGTAGTCGCACGGAGGCCGGCGGCCTGGCCGGCGAGCAGCTGGCTGAGGTTACTGTTGGCTGCCTTGGAGATCTTCTCTGTCTTTACCGTCGCGACGGAAGTCGTGAGGTTCTTCCTCAAGGTCGTACCGTAACCGACGACGACAGCCTCGTTGAGGGATTCGAAATCGTCCTCGAGGACTATTTCAAGGTTGTTTATCGAACGGATGGCCTTTACCGTCTGCTCTCCGTATCCGAGGGAGGAGAAAAGGACGACCTGGTCCTTGGCGACATCGATGGAGAATCGTCCGTCTATGTCAGTGATCGTTCCTTTGGTAGTGCCCTTGACAGTCACGCCGGTGCCGAATATCGGCTCGCCGTTCTTGTCGATGACACGGCCGGAAAGGACTATGTTCCCGTTGTCCTGGACTGGAGCGGGAGTCACCACAATTTTGGAATCCACGACGGTATACTGGAGTCCCGACTTGGGAAGGACCTTGCCGAGGACTTCCCCGAGGGAGGCGTCTGTCACTGTGATTGTGACGGGAGCCTTGCCTTCGATTTCAGCGTCGCGATAGGAGAACCTGTATTCCGTCTGGCTCTCGACCGACCTGAAGAACTCCTTCACCGAAGCATTCTTCATGTCGAGAGTTACAGTTCCGCTCTGGGCAAGCGCAGGCACAAGGGCCGACAGCGCAAGCACGGCGGACAACAGGAGGACTTTGAGTCCGAATGTCGACTTTCTGTACATCTTGAATATGATTGTTGGTTATTGGTTTGTTATATGGATGATATTATCGTCTGTCGTGACATTGAAATGATAGTGCATCTTCAGGACGTCCATGATGTCGCCGATGCGGCGGTCCGTGAAGGAGCCTGTGTAGCGGTCGGAGAGGTCTATGCCCTCACCCGTCTTTATCGTGACGCCGAAGCGGCGCTCAAGCACGTCGAAGACGTCGGAAAGCGTCGCGTGGTTGAAGGAAAGTTCCTGGCCGAGCCAGGCCGTTTCCATCATGTTGTCGGTTTTCGTGATATGGGTGCTGCCGGTAGCCTTGTCAAAGAAGACTTTCTCACCCGGAGAAAGGCGGAAGAGGTTGCCTCCCGCATTAACGCTCACGCTGCCCTCGACGAGCGACATCTCGTCAACGCTTCTCTCGGGGTACGCATAGACGTTGAATTTCGTTCCGAAGACAGCAATCTCCATGTTGGGAGTCTCCACTATGAAGCGGCGGTCAGGATCCTTCGCGACATCGAAGAACCCCTCTCCGACGAGGGAGATCCTCCTTTCATCCCTTCCGAAATCGGAATTGTAGGAAAGCACTGAGCGGGCATTGAGGCGTACCAGGGTTCCGTCGGGGAGAGTCATCTGGGAGGGTCCGTCAATACCGGCACTGACGGTAAAGGTCGTATCGGAAAGATGGTCCTGGACCTTGGATTCGCGGTAAAGGACTATCGACAGCGACAGGGTCACGACTGCGAGTACAGCCGCGGCCACTTTCGGGAATACAGTAGCAAAGGAAGCCGGGCCTCCGATACGCGAAGAAGGATACATCCTCCTCAGTTTCGCGGCATTCATATTGCCCGCCGGGTTGAAATTCTCCCAGTCACGGGCAAGTTCGGCCGCCAGCTGTTCGTCGGTCAGCGAGTCCACATAATCGGCCAGAGCATCCATCTCGGATGGATTTACACGGCCTGTCTTATAATCATCAAAAGTTTTCATCATATATATTACCCTCGAACAAAGAAAGTATAACATACCTTTTTGCCGCTTTTTTTGGCTATCTTTGCGCTACGCCATCGGAATCATGGATTATCCTGCTATCATAAAACGTATAAAGACGGGGGACGGAAAGGCCTTCAGAACGCTCTACGAGGAGCTGGCCCCCGAGTTGTACCGTTTTGCCTACCGTTACGTCAAGTCTGACGCGATTGCTGCCGAGATTGTCCAGGATTCCTTCGTAAGGCTCTGGAGCTCGAGGATGAGGCTGGACGACTCCCGTGACCCCCGGTCCTACATCTTCGCCATTGCCTACCACCAGATAATCCGGGAATTCCGCCAGCAGCTCCGCAATCCCCTGCTCCGCGACTACCTCGAATTTGCCGAATCGATGGCCGAAGGCGAAAAGTCCACTATCGACTACGACACTTATGTCAAAGCAATAGGGAAAGCCAAGAAAGGCCTCCCGCCACGCCAGCGCGAGATATTCGAAATGAACAGGGAGCAGGACCTTAGGCCAGCCGAAATCGCCTCCAGGCTCGGCATAACAGAACAGGTCGTCCGCAACCAGCTCTCCGCCGCAACCAAATACATACGCTCCAAACTCGGATAAGACATATATGGACAAAGAATGCCGGTCAGGAAATCTGACCGGCATTCTTTATCATATCGTAGGGATATTAGAGCTGATTTACGTTGTAAAACTGGAAGGAGTCAAGATAGAGGTCCATCCAGGGTAAGGCGTTGGCATCCTTGGGATCGGGAACCCAACCATAAAGCCACTGGTAGCTCTCCCATGAGAACATTGAATAGACGACGCCCACACTGACAGTGGTAGTCTCTGTAAGCGTGAACTCGATGGCGTTTGCCTTCGGCTCGCCCGTGCTGGTGTTCCTCTGGAGGCAGACGCTTCCGAGAAGGCCTTCAGCAACAGGCTCGGACTTCCAGTCGTTCTCATCTTTAAGGCTGTTGATTTCACTGCCTACGCAGGCGACAGCCCAGGCGTTGACGTAATCCTGAGGACGACCGTCAGAGGCTCCGAGTACCCAGCTGTCCTGGGTGGAATGCTTGGTATTGGTGACAAATTTGTATGTTCCGGGAAGAAGGTCGAAGGTCTGGTATACCTTCGCATTCTTCGCATCACCGCAGCCCCATGCATGGGCAGCCCAGAGGGCTATTCCGGTTCCGTCAACAGTAGGACAGGTCTCATTGTTGTGAGTCCAGTCGGCAAGCTGGAAGAAACGGCCCGCAAGGCCAGTGCCGGCGAGCATATCAATACCTTGATTGGTTACTACAGGGCCGGCATTCTTGAGGACGGGAGTATCCGTAGGGAGTCCACTGATGAAAGTAACGGCGACAGCCTTTGTGAAGGGGTTGAAGTCGATCTTGTATTTACCTGCGGGAAGGCTCTGGTCGTCAAGGTTGAACTGAACGTCGCCCTCCTGGTCGCAGCAGCGGACTGCAGTCCAGTAGTTCTCGGCGCCGTCCTTTCTGTTGTATGCAATCCAGTCTTCTTTCTCCGTCAGGAACTTGAAGGCTCCACTGTAGAGATTGCCTGTCCAGGTGAAGTCGCCGTTGCCCAGGTAGGTCATTTCTTCGGCATCTTCTATTGTCCAGCCCCAGTCGAACGCTCCGATAAGGTAGATATGGGGAACGACTTCGAGCTTGAGGGTGTTGAGGTCGACATTGAGGGTATAGTAGCCCTCGAGCAGACCCTTGTCGTCAAGCTGGAACATACATTCATTACCAGTCTTCTTGAGAGTCCAGTAATCCTCGGCGTCGGGATCGCGGAAATATCCTGTCCAGTAGTCATCCGGAGAAGCGTTGGCGGTCGTGAACTTGAACTGCCATCTGGTGATGATGCCGCTCCAAGTGAACTTGCCCTCTCCGAGGGCTTCCATTTCCTTGGCGGAGGTTCCATCGCCCCAGCCCCAGAAGTCGAGATAGAGATGCTCGGGAAGAGGTTCGGCCTGGGCCTCGACTGCGACCGTCATGGTCTTGCAGTTTACAGTGATCTTGTAGAGGCCTGCGGAAAGTCCGAGGTCGTTGAGCTTGAACATGCACTGGTCGCCTTCCGAGTTCTTGTTACGGTCCTTGAGGGTCCAGTATTCCTCGGCATCGCCGTCACGGAAGTAACCGGTCCAGTAGTCATCATCGCATGTATTGGCGGTTATGAACTTGAACTCCCACTGACCGCACTGGCCTGTCCAGGTGAAGACGCCGTCTCCGAGGTTCTCCATTTCCTGAGCGTTGGTGGGATTATTCCACTCCCAGAAATAGATGTAGAGTTTCTCGGGGATATTGTAATCGATAGTGACATTGACTGAAATCACGTTGGAAGTTGCGGAAACTGCACCTTCTGCGGAAGCGATGACCTTTGCATAGATAGTGAAGGACTCGCCGAGACTGTACTGGGTGGCGAGAGCGGCTATCTCCTGGCCGGTGAAGGAAACCTCCATTGCGTCTCCCGTTACGGGAACCTCGATGGTCTGGCTGAAGGACTCGTCAAGGCAGATCTCGAACTTATAGGAAGGAGTGATTCCGGCAACAGCGGCGCTGGTCCAGCTGATGGAAACAGCCTGGTCCTTGCTGTTGGGGTTGGCCTTTACGGTAACCTTGTCGGCGGAAAGGAGAGGCTCGTTAAGGACGGGAGTCTCGGCAGTCTTGGTCGTGAAGCTGGCCTTTACGACATTGGAGACGGCATCCTCGAGACCGTTCTTCATGGCGGTCACGCGGAAAAGAAGGGAGTAGCTGCCTTCAAGGTCGAAGTTCCTTGCATAGAGGTCGATCACCTTGTGGCTGAACTCCTTCTCGAGAAGAGGGAACTGGAGGTACTCGGCGTTCTTGAATTCGGCGTCATCCTCTGTAGCTATCTCAAGCTTGTAGTTGACGTCTTCGCCGGCTGAGGTCCAGGTGGCCTTTACTGCGACAGCTTCGGAGGAAGCGTCGATAACGGCAGAAGTGGGGCTTACTGTGAGGACAGGAGCTTTGAGAACGGGCTCATCGACCTTCTCCTGACAACCTTGGGCAAGCACCAGTGCGGCAAGAGCCGCGAGGGTTACTAAGATTTTTTTCATAATGGATTAATTGATATGGATTAGTGATTATTGATTCCAGACACATCTGACGGAGGCGCCGGTGCGGCTTCCCCACCATGCAAAACCGTAATCCTGGTTTCCGTTGAGCCAGAGGCCCCACATGTCCCAGGTCTGGCCGACATTGGTGGCGGTCCATACGGCGGCATCCCACCAGTCGCCCTGCTTGCAGTCGTCACGGTTGATCATTCCGGCCTGAGGGATGAATATTGCGCCCTGCATATCGGCTTTCGTACATTCCTTGAGGATTTCCCTGTCAAGGCCGACGAAGGCGCCGGCGACAGCCATGCCCTGGGCCTTATAGAAATCGAAATAGAAATAGGGAGTAGTTGAGGTTCCTATCGAGAGAAGGGCTTCGAACTCAGACTTGGAAGGAACGCGCCATCCGGCAGGACAAGGATCGTACTCCTCAGCCCATACTTCGGAGTGGACATCTACCTGACCGCCCTCGAATCCGGGAACGACTGTTTCGGTATCACCGTGGTCGTCGGCAGAATAGGAAGGGAAGCCGACCTTGCTGTTGTACTGGTAGAGTTTGCCACGCTCATCGCAGCACTGAGTGAAGGTATCGGGGTCATCCCCGTTTGAGGTAGCCCATACGCGGTCACAGATCCTGACTCCGCCATGCTGTACGAGGACTTCCCTCGTGATCTGGCCAAGGGAAACCTTTACTGTAGCGGCCCTGTAGGCGAAGTCCTCGGATGCCGGGACTTCGATGGTGAACTTGCCGCTCGAAGCGGAAGAGCCGTTCTTTATCGTCAGCCAGGACTCATCGCAGGTCGCAGTCCATGCGGTCGCGGCGGTCACTTCTATGTCGAACGAGCCGCCTTCGACCTCTGCATAGACGTTATACTTGTCCAGGTCAAGGTCCGTAGCCTCGGGCTGGGCCTTGCCGCTCTGGGTGATCTGGATGGACTTCACATTGTCGCCGGCGACGATCTCGGCTACCGCCGTGCGGGTCTCGCCGATTACGTTGAAACGGTTGATCTGGAAGTCAAGCCAGCCTCCGCCGGGTTTGAGATATGTAGGCATGAGGAATATCCATCCCTCGCCAGTCTCATATTTGATGGTGGTCTTCGTGGCGGACTCGCAGTCGACATGGATCCTGTCCTTGCCGCCCTCGAAGCCTATTTGTATGATATCCTTGTCCGTGATTATCTCCGTGGAGGGAGTCTTCTCGCAAGCGACAGCGAAAGCGAGAAGGAGGATACCTGCTTGAAACAACTTTTTCATATTCTCTTACTTTTTATATACGCGATAGACTGTGCAGGCCTCGAGCTGGAGACTCGAACCGCTTAATTTTACAGCACGGTTTTCAACTGTCCACTTGCCGTCGGCATCATAACGTCCGGGCTCGACATTGAGGATGTCGAAGCCGAAGGTCATCATATCGGCCTTCGTCGAGCCGACAAGGACATAATCCTTGGCCTCGATGGCATAGGCTATGCCTCGGGCGGAAGTCTGCCAGGCGATCTTCGCTCCGGGAAGCTCGGCAGTCTCCTTGGTGCTCGTGAGGCCGTCGCTGTCAGTTATGTTGAATCCCTTCATATTGGCCACGGGAGCGGTGGCGAAATCATACCAGCCATTCTTGTAGATAAGGTTGGCGTCAATCAGCCTCTGGGTCTGGCCCTTGGGAGTGAAATTGGTGTTGTAGACACCTCTGAGGGTATATTCAGCAATGTAGGGATGGGGGGTCGTGACGACTTCGAAGACCTCATAGCCGCAACCCATCGTAAGGGCCTTGAGGGTAAGGATGTCGTTGTTCCACGCCTCACCGCCGTTCTCTGCGACATGGGCGAAATTGCCTTCTATCTCAAGCATCGAATTGAGACGCATCTCCAAATCCTCGACCGTGAAACGGTACGGGTCAAAACCTACGTAGTCGATGCCCTCGCGCTTTGCGACCATCTTGGACCAGTATACCCAGTCGTCATACTCGCAGGTCTGGTTGACCCTTGTGTAACAGTCATATTTGCCGGACTTGAAGGCCTTTCCCATCTGGTCAAGATGATAAAGGAGGCTGGGCCAGAGGTCAGTAGCCGAATAGCCGTGGGCGCCGTTGTGGCGTGTGGGCAGCATGTCAGGCTCGTTCTCGACCTGGATACCTATGATGGTATGGGGGGAGCCGAGGCTCTTGTCATACTCATATATGAAATCCATAAGTTTCGCCGCGGCCTTTGTCTCGCGCTCGATGAGCTTGGGATTGCCGGGAGAGAGGAAGAACTGCTTGCCCTGCCATCCCTGATAGGCGGCAGAGGGCTTGAGCTCGGGATAGGTCGTATTGTCGGCGACGACATAGTCGGGAAGGTGGCCGGCGACCGAATAGCCGCACATGTAGCTTCCGAACCAGAGAAGCTCGGCCTTGAGGCCCCACTTCTCGCAGTAGTCTATGTAGGCCTTCACCGTCTCGTCGGAATAGACGTCATAGTCCTTTTCGACATCGCTCCATGAGAAGGCCAGTTGGACTACCGTTATGTTGAGCGAAGCGGCAAGCTCGAAATACTTGTCGAGCTCGTCAAGCTTCTTCTTGTCGAGGTCACGGAAGAAATCCATGCGGAGCTGGGCGCCGACCATCATGAAGGGCTTGCCGTCCACCGTAAGGCGGTATTCGGAAGTCTTCCCGGGAGCATCGGGCCCGCCGGGTTCGGTTCCCGGCTGCTTGCTGCACGCAAGCGCCAGGACCGCAAGACACAGGGAGATCAGAAATTTCATCTTCATACGCATCTCCCGGGTTATTCAGCTCCCATTCCAGCCTGCATGGGCCAGCCGGGATTCTGGTAGAGGGTTGAGGCACTTGCCGTTCCGCTTCCGGTTATGAGGAAATGCTGGACGGCAATAGGATCGAGATAGTGGGCCATATTCCACCTGTAACCGTCATAGACATGGTTGTTGGAGAGGATATGGTAGGGAGCGAAGTACTTGCTGAAGGCCTTGGGTGATACGTTCTCACCTTCCTTGAGGTTATTGTTGTTGACCTCGAGGAACTCGGGGTTGGTAGCGAGCTGGTCCCAGAGATTGACTCCGTAGACATGGTAGGGAGTATTGATCATCTGGTCCATCGACCTCCAACGGCGTACATCGTCATTGCGGAAGCCCTCGGCCATGAGCTCGCAGCGGCGCTCGCGACGGATGTTGAAGAGCGTCGCGTCGACGGTCGTGCCGGCGGACCAGGCGCCCCAGTCAGTACGGCTCTCGATAGGCATGTTGGTATTCTCGATAGTGGTCTGGAAGCTGCCGACGCAGGCGCGTTCACGGATGGCGTTCCAGTATTTCTCGGCATCGGAGTCGAGAGCACCCGTCTTCTCGAAGCAGGCCTCCATGTAGTTGAGGTAGGCCTCGACGGCGCGGAAGACGATACATCCGGCGACGCTCTTGTTACGGTTGGACTGGGCTCCGTCGAAGTTGAGTCCCTTGCGGAGGGCATAACCTGTCGTGTACTTCATCGAGGAAGTGGAATTGACGAGATTGGGGTAGAGCTCGACGGGGAAGGACTCGGGACCGCCCTCGGAGTGGAGGTTCATGTCACCGGGCTTCTTGATGAAGAGTTCGGCACGTGAATCACGTCCCTCAGTGATCTTGCGGATATCCCTGTCACCGGGATAATCGCTGCTGGCATAGATGGGAAGTCCGTCAGCCATTACGAAGGCATCGACCATACTCTTGGTCGTGCCGTAGCCCTGGTTGGCTGCGGAGGCGAACTCGACGACGGAGTTCGTCACGCCTTCGGCTACGCTGTAGGCCTTCCAGAGAAGGACCTCGTCGTACCCGCTCATGTCGGGATTGCCGAACATGTCGAAGTACTCGTTCTTGGGCTCCTCGGGGCCGGACTGGAAGATTCCGGTATTGGGAGTGAGACCGTGCTTGTCGGCGACTATCTTGCTCTCGGCCATAGCGACGGAGAGGAAGAAGTCGATCTCATCGTCTATGCTGCCGGAGGGATATTTGTAGTCGGGATAGGTCGCGGCACCGGGCCAGGCTGCGTCGCCGGGGACGAAGGCCGTGCCCTTGAAGTACTTGAGCCATGTTCCCTCATAAAGGGCGACACGGGACTTGAGAAGCCTTGCGCAATCCTTGGATATGCGGTTGGTGCCGTTCGGAGCCGACTCCTTGAGGTACTGGAGAGCATGGTCGAGGTCATCGATGATAAAGCGTGCGACCTCGTTGCGGGGCCTGCGGACGCTGAGGGAGACAAGATCCTCGAAGTTGTCACCCGGGCAGTAGGTTATGATGGGGAAATCTCCGAGAGCCTTGAGCTTCGAGAAATAGCAGTTGGCACGGAAGAAATAGACCTCGCCGATATAATGGCGGATATTGTCCGCGTCTCCGGTGATCTTTCCGGCCTCGAAGTTCTCGAGCACGTTGTCGAAGAAATAGTTGCAGCGGTATATCTCAGTGAAGGAGTAGCTGCCGCCTGTCTGGCCGACCTTCCAGTATCCGGGAGCGAAGCAGTCGCTGGGATTGCTGTAGGCCATGTTGTCGGTTCCGGCATCCCTTGTCCACACTCCCCAGCTGGTCTCGCCGTGGACGGGAAGGGTGTTGTAGAGGTCGGTGGCGTAGGCGCCTACGTTGTCGTCTGTTGTCAGGTACTGGTCGGGTGAGAGGGACGACTCGGGCTTGAGGCCGAGGAAATCGTCACATCCGACCGCTGCAAGCATTGCAGCACCGAGTATTATATATAATGTCTTTTTCATATCTGTCCTCGTTTTAGAAAGTGATGCTCAGACCGAAGGAATATGTCCTTGAGAGAGGATATACGTTACCGGTCTCGTTCTCGCCTATCGTCTCGGGATCGAACAGGTCAGTCATCTTCGTGAAGGTAAGGAGGTTCTCTCCGGAGAAGAAGATCCTGAGGCCCTCGATCTTAGCCTTCCTTGTAAGGTTCTGGGGGATAGTGTACCCGAGCTGGAGGTTCTTCAGGCGTACATACGCCGCATTCTGGACGTATCCGCTCTGCCACTGGACGTTCTTCTCGGTATCGAGGTAAGGACGGGGATAGTAGCTGTCGAGGTTGACTCCGAGAGGATTGTCCTCATTGTCGCGGAAGTAGTCGAGATGCTGGTCAAGCACCATCGTACCCCACTTGGACCATCCGCAGGAGCCGAAGAAGTATTTTCCGTTCTGGAAGAAGTCCCTCTTGAGGACTCCCTGGAGGAAGATACGGAGGTCTATGCCCTTCCATTCGGCTGTGAAGTCAAAGCCGAAGTTGAAGCGGGGCGTATTGTTACCGATGATCCTGAGGTCACCGTGGTCGTCGGTCGTCCATGCTCCGGAGTCGACCTTGCCGTCACCGTTGAGGTCGGCATACATGATGTCACCGGCCCTCCAATTGGATCCGATAGCGTTCTGGCCGCCGGAAGGGAGGGTGATGAGGTGCTCGAGCATCTCCTCGTCAGTCTTTGCTATGCCTATGGTCTCGTAGCCGTAGAAGTCGCCGAGGGTCATGCCTTCATAGTAGGTACCAAGGGTCTTCGAGGGATTGGAATAGCGGGTGACCTTCGTCACTGCATCACTGAGGACGAACCTTACGCCGTAGTTGAAGGAGTCGAACGCACGGTCCTTCCAGCCGATCTCGAGCTCGAATCCCTTGGAGACGAGGTCGGTGTTGTTGGTTACGGGGACCGAAGTACCGAAGATTACGGGAAGCTCGTCGGCAGGACCGATCATATTGTCGGTCTCACGGATGAAGAGGTCGAGGGAGGCAGTGAGCCTGTCAGAGAACGCCGCCACATCGAGACCGAGGTTCCAGGATTTGATGGTCTCCCAGGTAAGGTCGGAGCTGATCTTGGAGGCCGGCCAGGCGATGTTGGGCTTCTTGCCGCCAAGGAGCCATCCGCCGGCGGAGTTGGCAAAGCCCATAAGCTCATAGGTAGGATAGTAGGAGCTTGTGTTCTGGTTTCCGAGGGAACCGTAGGAAGCCCTTAACTTCAAGGTGCCTACATAAGGTCTTGCGGGAGCGAAGAAGTCTTCCTTGGCGATGTTGTATCCGAGGGATACCGAGGGGAAGAAGCCCCACTGGTTGCCCTGGGCGAATCTCGAGGAACCGTCATAGCGGAGGTTGACCTCGACGAGATATTTCTCTGCGTAGTTGTAGTTGATACGGCCGAAGAAGCCGGCGGTGCGCCACTCGCTGACGCCGCCGCCTACCGTCGGGGATACCTCCTCACCGTGGAGGATACCGGAGGTGGTGTCGATATGGGGCATCGAGGGGACGATGAGGCCCGCCTTGCGGGCGTTCGTCCAGTTGACGCGGTACTGCTCGGTCTGCATACCGGCCATAACCTTGAAGTAATGCTTCCCTATCGTCCTCTCATAGTCCGTATAGGCGTTTATGTTGAGGTACTGGTTGCGGCCGTCGTCATTCCTGACGCCGGTGCCGTCATCCCAGACAGAGCCTTTCGACACGCCGTCGATACAGGTCTGCCATACCTCACGGTCGACTATCGTATTGAAATAGGAACGGTAGCGGTAGTTGACGTCACCTACGATGCGCCATCCCTTGAGAGGCTTCAAGGTAACGTTGAGCTGGTGGTTGGAGGTTGTGTTGGCTATCGTCCTCTGACCGCCTTTGGTAAAGCGGAGGGCGACGTCGTTGAAGAGGATTCCGTTGGGGTCGTAAAGGGGAGCTACGGGCCAGAGGTACTGGCCGAAGTACCAGAGGATATCGTCACACATGACGGTAGGCTCATGGTAGTCCTCCTTTATGAAGCGGCTCGAATAGGAGACGTCGAGGCACTTGAAGGGATGGGCCTCGATCTTTCCGAAGACGTTGTAGCGCTGGAGGCCGTCAAGGTTCTTCGTGTCGCAGTCTAGAAGACCGTTCTCCTTGAGGTAGTTGGCGGAGATGTAGTAATTTACCATCCTGTTGCCGCCGTTCACGCTGAAGTTGTGCTCCATCGAGGTCGTGACGTCCTTGAAGAAGAAGTCGTAGTAGTCGATGTTGTCGTTTCCTTCGGTATAGGCAGTGCCCCACTGGTTGCCGACGGGTATCGTATTGTACGAGATGAGACCGTCCTGGTAGTCCTTGATCCTCTGGAGGCGGGCGGCGCTGATGTCGTCGCCGTTTCCGTCATTGTGGGCGGCCTCGTTGAAGTAGAGGGCCCATGAGTAGGAATCAGCCGAAGAGGGAAGGTTCAGAGGGGTATTGAAGCGGAAGCTGTTGTTGTAGTTGACGTTCACACGGCCTTCCTGTCCTTTCTTCGTCGTCACGAGGATCACTCCGAAAGGCGCCCTCGATCCATAGATGGAAGAAGCGGCGGCATCCTTGAGGACGGATATGCTTTCGATATCCTGGGCATTGATCGAATAGAGGTCACCCTCCATTCCGTCAATGAGGACGAGGACCGCACCGCTGGAGCCCTGGCCGATAGTGCCCTGGCCGCGGAGGGTCATCGAAGGCTGCTTGTTGTAGAGCTGGCCGCTGTGCTGCTTGATCGTAAGGCCCGGGACAAGTCCCTGCATCGCAAGGACTGCATTGGATACAGGTACGGCCTCGATCTGCTTGGCGTCCATAGTCGATACAGAGCCTGTCAGATTGACTTTCTTCTGGGTCGCGAAACCGACTACTACCGTCTCATCGAGCACCTCCATATCGTCTGCCAGCGAGACAGACGCGAAGTTGTCGACTCCCTGACGGAGAGTCTGCGACACGAAGCCGATGGAGCTGAAAGTGACTTCGCTGCCATTGTCGACAACGAGGGTGTACTCTCCGTTCTGGTCAGTAACGGCGCCGGCAACCTTGCCGTCAAGCACACCGACCACAGCGACACCCGGAAGGGTCTCTCCGC
>JAKSJS010000150.1 GCA_024398155.1 Bacteroidales bacterium
GATGCTATGAGGACATAGCGGACGCGATACGGAAGAACGTTTCTGCATGGAGGGTCGATATGGAAAGGTTCTTCGACCTCGTCGTGTTTAACTACATCTATGCGAACGGGGACGACCACATGAAGAACTTCTCACTGATTTTGCAGGGGGAAGACTACCGCCTTGCTCCCGCATACGACCTTCTGAACACGAGCGTACATGTAAACGGTGACGACCTTGGACTTGACGGAGGGCTGTCACCGGACATAGCCCGAAGTGATGTCTATGACAAAACTGGCCATCCTTGCCGTGTGGATTTCGAGCGCTTCGGGCTAAAGATAGGGTTGCTTGAAACACGATTATCCAGAATCCTTGACCGATACATGACCCTGCCTGATTCATCGCGGGGACTCATCGGCCGTAGCTTTCTCAGCGACAAGGCCAAACGTCACTACCTGAGAATCGTCAACGAAAGGATCGCAAGATTCACCAGGACCTCAGACTGACGATGCCGCATTTGTAAATTCAGCATAACGTGAAGGGGTGGAAGTTTGGCATTGAGCGACGAAATGTTTACATTTGCCTTCCGTACATCAAAGGCTGAGAAAACAATGGAAAAATGTCTTATCGTCGCGATTGCCGACGACAATGCAATCGGAATCAAGGGAGGACTTCCCTGGCACCTCTCCGAGGACCTCAAATATTTCAAGAAACAGACTAGCGGCTGCCCCGTGATAATGGGCCGCACTACCTATTTCTCCCTCCCCTTCCATCCCCTCAAGAACCGCAAGAACATTGTCCTCAACCTTGGCGGTGACCCTATTCCCGAGGCGACCTGTGTCTACTCCTTCGAAGAGGCCTTCCGCGAGGCGGAGACCGAAGACGCAGAAAGAAGTTTCGTAATGGGAGGCGCTTCAGTCTATAAGGCAGCCATCAACATGATGGACCGTCTCTTCATAACCCACGTCCATACAACGGTTCCCGGCGCTGACGCCTTCTTCCCCGAGATCGACCCCGCAATATGGAAAGTTGAAAGCCGGTCCGAAACCCTTACGGATCCCGAAACCGGCTTCACCTTCGAATTCGTTGTCTACACCCGCAGGTAGAACTGCGTTTCTCAATTTTTTGCTCTGCTCGACATCAAAATGATGCAAGCAGAACAAAAAATCAATTATTGGATTAATTCAACTTCACAAAGACTTCCATAGCCTGGTATTCCGCCATGCCGAGAGAACGGTAGAGGCGGGCGGTGTTCTGTGTACGGTCCTCGGCCCTCTGCCAGAACTCGCGGGGATCCTCTCCGGGGAAGGGAACGATATCCTTCTGGGAGAGGTGGTGGAAGATTGCATGACGTTTCTCGATGACCTCTGCAGGAGAAATGGGGACAGCCATGTCAACCTTTGAGAGCTCCCACTCCATCCATGCTCCGCGATAGAGCCAGCATGTGCAGTCTTCGACCCAGGCGGCCCCTTCTTCACGCAGCTGCTCGATACCCTCGAGAACCGCCTCGGTGCATACGCGGTGGGTTCCATGAGGGTCTGCAAGGTCTCCGGCCATATAGATCTGGTCGGGTTTGATTTCCTCCATAAGGGCCTTTACTATATCGATGTCGGCCTGGGTGCAGGGCAGTTTCTTTATGCCGCCTGACTCATAGAAAGGAAGGTTGAGGAAATGGACGTTGGTCTCGTCATTGAGGCCGAAGGAGCGGTCTGCGGCGCAGGCCTCGCTCCGGCGGATGGCGGCCTTGATGTCAAGCAGCTCGCGCGGCTCGGGCTCGCCGGGACGTTTGGTCGAGATGATATACTTGAATTCGTCGAAACGGTCGCCGAAGCCCATCTTGCGGGCGGCATCCATATGCTGGAGGACGACATCGTCATGGACGGCTACATTGCCGGAAGTCTCATACGCGACATGGACGTCATGGCCCTGGTGGGTCAGACGGATGAAGGTTCCGCCCATGGATATCACGTCATCATCAGGATGCGGGGAGAAAATGAGGACCTTCTTGGGGAAGGGCTTCGAAGCCACAGGACGGGTGGAGTCGTCGGCATTTGGCTTGCCTCCGGGCCATCCCGTTATCGTATGCTGGAGGTCATTGAATACGTCGATGTTTATCTGGTCATACGGGCCGTAGAGCTCGAGGAGCTCGTCGAGGGAGTTCTCGAGATAGTCCTGGTGAGAGAGCTCGAGGACAGGTTTGCCGACTTTCTGGCTGAGCCAGATGACCGCCTTGCGGCGAAGCTTGGGGGTCCAGTCACAGGGACCGAGAAGCCATGGCGCAGCCTCGCGTACAAGAAGGCTTCCGGCACCTTCATCGACTAAGAGACGGACGTTCTTATGACGCTGGAAGAAGGATATGGGACGCGAGGGGTCGTATTTTTCCTCGACAATCTTCTGTACTATATCCGCCTTGTCCTCGCCCCAGGCCATTATTATGACCTTGCGGGCTGTCATCATCGTCTCTATTCCCATTGTGACCGCCATCTTCGGAGTGTCGAACACGTTACCTCCGAAATTGAAGGCCTGACGCTTCCTGGACTTATAGGAAAGGAGGACAGTCCTTGTACGGCAGCGTCCGGCCGAGCCGGCTTCGTTGAAGGCAACCTGGCCCTCCTCTCCCATTCCGGTGATGAGAAGGTCCATGTCGCGGGCGGCCTCATCAAAACGGGCGCATTCGGAAGTCACCTCCTCCCTCGGCATCGACGAGGGAAGGATGTGGACATCGGCGGGATCGACGTCAACCTTGGCGATAAACTGGCGAAGCATGCCGTTGCGGCTCTCGGGAGCACATTTGTCGCCGAAATAGTACTCGTCGGTCGAGAAAATCGCTACATTCCTGAAAGAGATTCCGCCCTCGTTGAATTCCTTGACGAGCTTCTCGTAGAGCGGAGCAGGAGTGCTGCCGGTCGAGAAGCCCAGGCGGAATTTCCTCGGCTCGGAAAAAGAGTTTATATCTTCCTTTACTATGCGGCAGATTTCACTGCATGCATCCGATTCCTCCTCGAATACGTCCGTCGGGATACGGTCGCAGGAGTGAAGTATGTCTTCGGGCAGCCCCTTGACGGCAAGTCCGCCGTCCTTGGGGAGTTTAAAATGTTTCATCATTACAGGTCAAGTATTCTTATGTTCCTGAACTGGAGTCCCTTGCCGTGACCGCAGAAGGATATGTAGCCCTTCTCGTTGAACATTCCGGGATGGTTGCGATGGTCTACTGTGTAGGGGTTGGACTCAGCGCCGTCGGGAGCCACATTGTGGCCCTCGCAGGCTTCAGCAAGGTCTCCGTCGGTTATGACCTCACCGTTGAGGGTAACCTTGATGTGGTTGCCGCGGACTTCGATCTCCTCGGTGTTCCACTCGCCGACAGGTTTGTGGACAACCCTCTTGGCGGGGATGATGCCATAGGCGGAACCATGGACCTGATACTCGTTCAGACCGCCGTAGATAGGGCAGTCATGGTCGAGGATCTGGCATTCGCACATTCCGAAATAGGCGGCATCGACTCCCTGAGGAGTGCGGATGCCGACTCCGCTGTTGACGCCGGAAGCGAGGAAGGAGAACTCGAAGCGGTAGACAAAGTCCTTGTGCTCGGCGGCAGTATAGAGATTGCCGGTCGAAAGGCCGTAGTCGGCAGTGGTGGAGATGACGTTGTTGACGATCTTGTATCCGTCCTTGTCGCCGGTCCACTTGTCGAGGTTCGTTCCGTCAAAGAGCATCTCGAAGCCCTGGGCCTTCTCCTCGTCGGTCAGTTCAGAAACGGGATAAGTACTGTGCTTTGCAAAACATTCATTGAGGTTGTTGATGGAGTAGATGTCATCTCCCTTGCTGGCCTTGTAGAGTACGTCGGAGAGGAGAGGAACATATTTTTCCATATCAGCATGGTCAATCTCCCTTGAACAGTGGACGATCACGTTGGATGCGGCATGGGCGGCGGCGCGGGCCGTGCCGGGATTGTCTATGTAACCAAGGGCGACTTCTATGACGCGGGGCAGCTCAAGCTGGCCCATTGCCTCGAGAACTGTATTTTTAGTGGCGTCGGAAGCAGCCAGGCCGAGAGCCTGCTGATACTTGCAGAAGACTTTGTAGTCCTCGTAACCGGGAACTTCGCTGGGGCCTTTGTGCCTTGTCGCTTCGGTGATTTCGACAAAACGGTAGAGATAGCTCTCATCGGTCGCGGCGGCCTCGAGGAGGACGTCGGCAGCGGCCTTGTTGTTCATTGTCGCAAGCGCGGCAAGAGCCTCGGAGGAACCGTTCCTGTAAGCATTTGCGAGGGTTTCGACCGCGGCATCATTGCCGGTCGCGGCAAGAGCGGGATAGAATTTCGTAGGATTGTCGGCAGAAGCGACATAATCCGCTACTGTAGCATACATGTCTTCGGACTCGGAGGCAGCCTTTATGAAAGCGGAGCTGAGGGGCTGGAAAGCAGCCTCGTCGGCGCCGTCAAGGAGACAGCCGAGAACAAG
>JAKSJS010000151.1 GCA_024398155.1 Bacteroidales bacterium
GTTGTAGACATCGCCAAGTAGTCGAAGAGGTCTGTGATTATAGAAGGTCTCGATCCTTATGGTAAATCCCTTTATTTCGGCTTCGGCGTGGAGTAATGGAGAAATACTATAAGAACAGAATATGAGACAATTAAAAATCACCAAATCGATTACCAACCGCGAAAGTGCTTCTCTCGACAAATATCTCCAGGAGATAGGCAGGGAAGAGTTGATCACTGTGGAAGAGGAGGTCGAGCTCGCCCAGAGAATCCGCAAGGGTGACCAGGCAGCCCTCGAAAAACTCACGAGAGCCAACTTGAGGTTCGTAGTCAGTGTCGCCAAGCAATACCAGAACCAGGGACTCAGTCTTCCCGACCTTATCAACGAAGGAAACCTCGGCCTCATAAAGGCTGCCGAGAAGTTCGATGAGACCCGTGGCTTCAAGTTCATATCCTACGCAGTATGGTGGATCCGTCAGTCGATACTCCAGGCTCTCGCGGAGCAGTCCCGTATCGTACGTCTTCCCCTCAACCAGGTAGGTTCGCTCAACAAGATCAACAAGGCCCTCTCGAAATTCGAGCAGGAAAATGAGCGTATGCCCTCCTCCGAGGAGCTCGCCGAGATGATCGACGTTCCCAAGGAGAAGATTGCTGACACTCTCCGCGTCAGCGGCCGCCATGTGTCCGTCGATGCTCCTTTCGTCGAGGGTGAGGACAACAGTCTGCTCGACGTCCTCGTGAACGATGACTCCCCGAGCGCCGACCGCGGCCTCGTGAACGAATCCCTCAACAAGGAGATCGAGCGTGCCCTTTCGACCCTCACTCCCCGTGAGCGCGACATCATCAAGTATTTCTTCGGTATCGGATGTCAGGAAATGACCCTCGAGGAGATAGGCGAGAAGTTCAATCTCACCCGCGAGCGCGTACGCCAGATAAAGGAAAAGGCGATCAGAAGGCTCAAACAGAACTCAAGAAGCAAACTCCTCAAGAGCTATCTCGGTTAACGTATGACAGCAGAAAAATTCCTTGCCCTCAAGGCCGCCGAGGCGGTCCAGGTCCTCTATGACGTTGCGATGGAGCCTTCGCTCCTCCAGGTCCAGACTACAAGAAAAGAATTCGAAGGTGACTATACGCTCGTCGTATTCCCCCTTCTCAAGATATCCCACAACTCTCCCGAGAATACCG
Source organism: Bacteroidales bacterium (assembly GCA_024398155.1). Lineage (GTDB taxonomy): Bacteria > Bacteroidota > Bacteroidia > Bacteroidales > UBA932 > Cryptobacteroides. The sequence continues at coordinate 1,164 of JAKSJS010000151.1, forward strand.
GAAAGGCGATAGGCGAGTACTTCCTCGCCAACGTTCCCGAAGTCTCTTCATACAACTGCGTGAAGGGCTTCCTCAACATCAGCCTCTCCAATGTCTACTGGAACGAAGTCCTCACGGAAATAGCTTCCAATGACGATTTCGGTCACCTTGCCTCCACCGGCAAGACGATAATGGTAGAGTTCTCCTCGCCCAATACCAACAAACCCCTCCATCTCGGTCACGTACGTAACAACCTTCTCGGTGCGAGCGTTTCCGAAATCCTCAAGGCCGCCGGTAACAACGTAATAAAGACGACGCTCGTCAACGACCGCGGCGTCCACATCTGCAAGAGCATGTATGCCTGGCAGAAGCGTTTCAATGGCGCGACTCCCGAGTCGAGCGGCAAGAAGGGCGACCATCTCGTAGGCGACTGCTATGTCGAGTATGCGAAGATGGAGAAGGAGAATCCCGCAATCCTCGACGAGGTTCACAAGATGCTCGTCGACTGGGAAGCTGAAGATCCCGAGGTCCGTGCCCTCTGGACCAAGATGAACGGATGGGTGTTCGACGGATTCGAAGAGACCTACAAGGCTCTTGGAATCTCCTTTGACAAGACCTACTACGAGCACGACACCTACCTCCTCGGCAAGGAGCTCGTCGCCCAGGGCCTCGAGAAAGGCGTTTTCGTAAAGGATCCCGACGGCTCCGTATGGTGCGACCTGACCGAGGACGGTCTTGACCGCAAGATAGTCCAGCGTTCCGACGGAACCTCCGTATACATCACCCAGGACCTCGGCACCGCCGAGCGCCGTTTCGCCGAGAACAACCTCGACTCCCACGTATATGTTGTAGGTAACGAGCAGGACTACCATTTCCAGGTATTGAAGCTCATCCTCGCCAAACTCGGTTTCGACTGGGCTTCGAGGATATTCCACCTCTCCTACGGCATGGTCGAGCTTCCCGAGGGCAAGATGAAGAGCCGCGAGGGTACCGTAGTCGATGCCGACGACCTCATCGAAGAGATGTATGTCCAGTCCAAGGCAACCTCCGAGGCCTCCGGCAAGCTCGCCGACCTTTCCGAGGAGGAAAAGGACAATCTCTACCACATGATAGGCCTTGGCGCCCTCAAGTACTTCATCCTCAAGGTCGACCCCAAGAAGACGATGCTCTTCGACCCGAAGGAGTCCATCGACTTCAACGGCAATACCGGTCCCTTCATCCAGTACACCCATGCACGTATCCGGAGCATCCTCCACAAGGCTGCCGACCAGGGCCTGACGCCCGGCCTGTCCTCCGCCGCGGAGCTCAGCCCCAAGGAGATACGCCTCGTAAAGATACTCTCCTCCTATCCCCAGAAGGTCCAGGAAGCTGCCGACGGCTTCTCTCCCGCAGTCCTCGCCAACTTCTCGTATGACCTCGCGAAGGAGTTCAACCAGTATTATCACGATACTTCCATCCTCAAGGAGGAGAACCCCGTTCTTCTCTCCATGCGCCTTAGCCTCATAGCTATTGTCGCCGACGTCCTCTCCAAGGCCATGGCCCTTCTCGGCATCAACCTTCCCGAGAGAATGTAATGGAAGAGACCCCCTATATGATTCCCACCTCCGTCAAGGAGGTCGAACAGCTCGGGTGGGACTACATCGACGTCATCATCTTCACGGGTGACGCCTTTGTGGACCACCCGTCTTTCGGTACTGCAGTGATAGCCCGCTGGCTCCAGAAAAACGGCTACCGCGTCGCGGTCGTGCCCCAGCCCAATTGGCGCGACGACCTGCGCGACTTCAGGAAGCTCGGCGCGCCGAGGCTCTATTTCGCTGTCAACAGCGGAGCTATGGACTCGATGGTCAACCACTATACGGCCTCGAAGCGTCTGAGAAGCGATGACGCCTACACGCCCGAAGGACGTGCCGGCGCCCGCCCCGACTATGCTGTTACCGTATATACAAAGATTCTGAAGAAACTCTTTCCCGACATTCCCGTTGTGATCGGCGGCATAGAAGCTTCGCTCCGCCGCCTGACCCATTACGATTACTGGGCCGACCGACTCTTCCCGTCGATACTTGTCGACAGCGGTGCGGACTGGCTCTGTTACGGAATGGGGGAGAGGCCCATGCTGGAGCTCACCCGCGCGATCGAAGCCGGCCGCAACGCGTCCGACATAAGGAAGATTCCCCAGATAGCCTTCCGTATGTCCGGCCGCTCGAAGCTCTCTGATGCCGTCTATATCCATTCCTATGAGGTGTGCCTCAAGGATAAGAAGGCCTTCGCTGAGAACTTCGCGCTCTTCGAGACAGCAGCCAACATGATGACGCCTCCGGTCCTTATCGAACCTGTCGGCGATGGATATGTCCAGGTGAATCCGCCCTATCCGCCCGCTAGCGAGGCTGAGATGGACTCCTTCTGGGACCTCCCTTATACCAAACTGCCCCATCCCCGCTACAAAGGCAAGCGCATTCCTGCGTACGATATGATAAAGTTCTCCATAACGACCCACAGAGGATGTTTCGGAGGATGTAGCTTCTGTACAATCGCGGCCCATCAGGGCAAGTTCATCCAGTCCAGGACTGAGGACTCGATAGTCAAGGAGGTGCGCGCGCTCAATGACCTTCCCGGTTTTGCCGGCAACATCTCCGATGTCGGTGCGCCGACAGCTAACATGTACGGCATGAAGGGCCGTGACGCTTCGCTTTGCGCCGTATGCCGCCGCCAGTCCTGCCTTTTCCAATCTCCATGCAGGAACATGGACCGCTCCCACGCACGTCTGCTCGCTCTTTACGAGCGCATCGCAGCCGTCAAGGGAATACGCCACGCCTACATCGGCAGCGGCATCCGTTATGACCTTTTCCTCGACGAGAAGAAGGGCTTCGTCGACGGGACCTCCGAGCCCTACTTCCGCGAGCTCGTCCTCAAGCATACGAGCGGCCGCCTCAAGGTCGCTCCCGAACATACCGAGGACTCTGTACTCAAGCTGATGGGCAAGCCCTCGTTCCGCCTTTTCGACCGTCTGCGCCGGGAATTCGACAATGTCTGCCGCTCTGCCGGGTCGAAGTGCGAACTCGTTCCTTACTTCATCTCCGCCCATCCCGGCTGCGGCATGCGCGAGATGGAGGCCCTCTCAAGAAATCCCGCTTTGAAGGGCCTCTACATGGACCAGGTCCAGGACTTCACTCCGACTCCGATGACGACTTCCTCAGTCATGTTCTATACGGGTCTAGACCCCAAAACTCTCAAACCTGTC
>JAKSJS010000152.1 GCA_024398155.1 Bacteroidales bacterium
GTTCGAAGAGGACGACAGCCCAGAGGAGCTCAAATCCCGCGAACGCGAGACCGCGATTTGTCTTGCCCTTGCCCCCAAAGTTCTCGAGGAACTGAAAGGGACCGGCATGGCGGACATATACTACAAGATAGAGGAGCCCCTCATAAGGGTCCTCGGCGACATGGAAAGGACCGGTGTCAAGGTAGATGTAGGTGAGCTCGGGCGTTTCGCCGACGGGCTTCGCCTTGAGCTCTCCGAGCTCGAAGCCCGCATCCGCGAAACCGCCGGCTCCCCCGCCTTCAATCCCTCATCCCCCAAGCAGGTCGGCACCCTGATCTTCGAGCAGCTCGCCCTTGACCCCCGCCAGAAAAAATCAGCCTCTGGAGCCTATCCGACCGACGAGGAGACCCTCACAGCCCTCTCCGACCGCCATCCCGTAATCGGTGAAATACTCGAATACAGAGCCGTCAAGAAACTGCTCGGAACTTACATAGAACCCTTCCCCGGATACATAGAGAAAGACGGCCGTATCCATACAACCTTCAACCAGGCGATGACCTCGACCGGCCGCCTCAGCTCCTCCAAGCCCAATCTCCAGAACATTCCTATCCGCACTGAACGCGGCAAGGAAATCCGCAAGGCCTTCGTTCCGGAAACTCCCGGTGCGCTGATAGTGTCCGCCGACTACTCCCAGATAGAGCTCCGCATAATGGCCCACCTCAGCGGCGACACCCACCTGATCGAAGCCTTCAACGAAGGCCAGGACGTCCATAAGGCAACTGCCGCCAAGATATTCGGCAAGACCGTCGAAGAGGTCTCGTCCGACGAGAGGAGGATAGCCAAGACCGCGAATTTCGGCATCATGTACGGCATCTCCGCCTTCGGCCTCTCCCAGCGGCTCCACAACTCGCGCTCCGAGGCAAAGAAGATAATCGAGGATTACTTCGCCTCGTTCCCCGCGATATCCGCCTTCATCGAAGACACTCTTTCCGCCGCCCGCGAAAAGCTCTACGTCGAAACCCTCTTCGGCCGCCGCCGCTACATCCCCGATATCAATGCGCGCAACGCCAATGTCCGCGCCCTCGCCGAAAGGAATGCCGTGAACGCCCCTATCCAGGGCACCAGTGCTGACATAATAAAGATCGCGATGGCCCGCGTCGCAGCCCGCCTTGGCGAGGAAGGCCTCCGGAGCCGCATGATCCTCCAGATCCATGACGAGCTTCTCTTCGAGGCCCTTCCCGAAGAGCTTGAAGCCCTGAAGGAAATAATCACCGACGAGATGGAACATGTCGTCGGGCTCTCAATACCCCTAACCGTTGAATGCAATGAAGGAGAAAACTGGCTCGAAGCCCATTAACCAGTGCGATGACAGCCAGGAGGCGTTCGCCAAGGTCTACACCTCCTGTTACACGGGCTGCCTTGCCTATATCCATAAGATATACCCGAAACTCTCCGACGAGGAGGTCGAGGACATCTGTTCAGAGGCCATGATGAAGGCCCTGAGGAGCTATGCGAGCTACGACCCGGCGAAGGGCTCGATAACGACATGGCTCTTCAAGATTGCAACAAACGTCGGCAAGGACCACTTCGAAGCGAAGAAAAAACAGCCCAGCGCAACCATGACCGTCGCCCAGATAAGCGACGACGACAAGAAGGACGGCTACGAGCCCGACATCATCGATCCGGACACTAAAACCCCCATTGACGTTATTCTGGACGAGGAACAGGAAGAGAAGAAGAACGCCAACATCGACCGGCTTCCTGAAATGGAAAGGAACATCGTCCTCATGAGGGATGACGGTCTCCACTACAAGGAAATCGCCGAGAAACTGGAAATTCCCGAGCCCACAGCCCGCACGAAGTTCAGAAGGGCGATGATGAAGCTCAAAAAAATGATGGAAACCTCCGACGAGATAACAAATATTTAGAAAAATTTTGCTAGTTAATAGAAAAAAACTACCTTTGCAGTCCTTATCGCGAATAATATAAAAACAAAAGATAATGAAAAGAACATTCCAACCTTCTATCCGCAAGCGTCGCAACAAACATGGTTTCCGTGAGCGCATGTCGACTCCCAACGGACGCCGCGTGCTTGCCGCCCGTCGCCGTCATGGCCGCAAGAAACTCACTGTTTCTTCCGAGGACCGCTTCTAAGATCATTTTTTAGAAAAATAAAGACCGGGCTTTCCGTAAAGCCCGGTCTTTATTTTTGCCTGTACTTCCAAGCTTAATTCGCCATTTTGAGGAATTACCGTGGGAAGTACAGGATTACGTTGGGCAGGATTGCATATTCGGAGATTTTCACTACCTTTGCCGCTGGAATTGAGGTATGGTGTAATGGTAGCACTACAGATTTTGGTTCTGTCTGTGGAGGTTCGAATCCCCCTATCTCAACCTGATAAAGCCGGCCCTCAGCCGGCTTTTTTCATTCCCGTCATTCTTTTGGAACGTTTTCGCTGATTTCCACGAAAAACCGCAGTAAGTTCGGCATTTTGCCGACCTTACTCAGCAAAACCGTTGTAAGTTCGGCAAAATGCCGAACTTAACGCGGAAAATTAAGGCGGAAGTGTGAACTATCGGCGGTTGGCGATGGAGATGTAGTAGAAGAGGGTCGCCAGGGAGCCGATCGCGGCTATGACGTAGGTGTAGGCGGCCCATTTCAGGGCATCCACAGCCATGGGTCTCGTCTCATAGTTGGCGATGTTGCTCATCTCGAGCCACTGGACTGCACGCTTCGAGGCATTTATCTCCACAGGGAGGGTCACAACGCTGAAGAGGGTCGTCATAGCAAAGAGAGCTATTCCGAACCATAATACACCAGGAAATATCTCTATAAGGAGGACACCTGCGAGAAGCACCCACTGGACAGCCTTTGAGGCGAAATTGACAACCGGGACAAGAGACGAGCGGAGCTTCAGGGGACCGTAGCCCTTGGCATGCTGGACGGCATGGCCGCATTCATGGGCGGCTACGGCGGCAGCAGCTATCGACGAGGACGCATAGACCCCTTCGCTAAGGTTCACAACCTTCTTCGTCGGGTCGTAGAAATCCGTAAGAGTGCCGTTTGTCGGCTGGACTGTAACGTCATATATGCCGTTATCGCGGAGCATCTTCTCTGCGATCCGGGCTCCAGTCATATTGGAGGAGTTAGCGATTTTCGAGTATTTCTCGAACTTGGAGGAAAGCCCCCTCTCAACTATGAAACTCAGGAGCATCGTTGCTCCCACTATTATCCAGATACTCATATTTTTTAATTTCCAATTAAACGACTATGCAAAATTAGTAATTCCGCTCAAAATACGCTACCTTTGTATGATACAATCTTCAGAAAAGAAATGACAGGAGAAAACGATTTTTCAAGGCTGGAGATCAACCTTTCCAACTGCCTTGAGAACTATAAATATTTCCGCTCGAAGCTGAGGCCGACGACAAAGCTCCTCGTCCTCGTCAAGGCGAACGCCTACGGCCACGGCGCCGTGGAGTTCGCGACGATGATGAGGGATGCCGGCGCCGACTACCTCGCCGTGGCCTACCCCGTCGAGGGCGTCGAGCTCCGCAAGAGCGGCATAATGTCCCCGATACTCGTCCTCACCGCCGGAACCGACTTCTTCAATGAGATAGTCGACTACCGCCTTGAGCCCGGCATCCCCAACCTTTATACCCTGAAAGCCCTCGTAGAGGTCCTCAAAGCCAAGAAAGTCAAGAACTATCCTATCCACATAAAGCTGGACACCGGCATGCACCGTCTCGGCTTCATGACCTCCGAGCTCAGCGAGCTCACCTCCTACCTCAAGGAATGTTCCGAGGTACGCGTGTGCTCCGTATATTCCCATCTTGCCGTCGCCGAGGATCCCGACAACGACGCCTATACAAAGTCCCAGCTCAAGATGTTCAAGGAGAACGCCGACCTCATAGCCGAAGAGGTAGGCTACCGCCCGATGTACCACATCCTCAACTCCGCCGGCATAGAGCGCTTCACCGACTACCAGTACGACATGGTCCGTCTCGGCATCGGCATCTACGGAGTCAGCGCTGTTCCCGGACTCGAGCTCGCTCCCGTCGCCTCCTTCAAGTGCAAGATCCTCCAGATCAAGTCCCTGAAGCCCGGTGACGGAACGATAGGATACGGCCGCTGGGGCCGCATCGCCCCCGAAGGCACGAGGATAGCGACGATACCCGTCGGCTACGCTGACGGTCTCGACCGCCATCTCGGCCGCGGCAACTGTTCGTTCATGCTCAACGGCCATAGAGTCCCGACGATAGGCAACATCTGCATGGACATGTGCATGCTTGACATAACGGGAGTCGAAGCCAAGGTCGGCGACACAGTGACA
>JAKSJS010000153.1 GCA_024398155.1 Bacteroidales bacterium
CAACAGGAACCTTCCCGCCTACAGCCGGCTTTCCAAGGTCGAGATGGTCGAAAAGCCCTTCGAGAAGACTCCCAAGATGTCTATCCGCCGCTTCCTTTATAAATAAGATACATGCTATGAAATCCCTTGTTACGGTTTTGACGGCCCTGCTCCTTTCGGCAAGCGTCGCTTTCGCCTCCGACGGCGTTACATACGATAACGGCACCTGGCGGCCTTCTAACGAGATGTCCTTCTCGTACGGCCGCGCGAGCCTTGCCGGATGCGCCTATACTTTGGGCGGCATCTTCGGCACGGTCTTCTCCTTCGGCCTCGCCGCCCCTTCCGAGATGTGGACGACCGGGGCCTTCGGCCTCGAGTATATGAACTACATCCATCCCCATGTAGGCGTCGGCGGCCTTGTAACCTACGAGTGCTACGCCCTGGGCTTCAAGTCCTACGCCGGCAAGGACGGGGAGGGAAATACCATTTACAAGGACGACGGCAATGTCGATTACAACCACATAATCTCCATTATGCCCGCGTTCAAGTTCCCCTGGATGGCCTTCGAACATGTCTCGCTCTACTCGAAGGTTGCCCTTGGCATCATGATTACGGGCAAGACAGGCCACACGGAAGTGGACAGTGAAGGCAACGAGGAGACCGTCAGCCCCAGCGTCGCCGCGAACTTCATCTGCCAGGTGAACCCGGTGGGAGTCGACTTCGGCGGTCTCCACCACAGGGGCTTCGTAGAGCCTTCTAGCGAAAGACTGACATATTGGCAGAGAAATCCTCTTGGAACATACTTTGAAACACTGCAAGGGACGGCCTCGGGCTGTCCCTTTACAGTATTCATATAACATAATTATAAACTATGGCACAATCCGGTAAAATTGGTGTAACCACCGAGAACATATTCCCGGTAATCAAGAAATTCCTCTACAGCGACCACGAGATATTCCTCCGTGAACTTGTAGCAAACGCGGTCGATGCGACCCAGAAGATGAAGGCCCTCGGCGCGAGCGGAGACTTCGCCGGCGAGCTTGGCGAGCTCAGCGTAAGGATCGAGCTCGACGAGGCCGCAAAGACCCTTAAGATCATCGACAGCGGTATCGGTATGACCGAAGAGGAAGTGGACAGATATATCAACCAGATAGCTTTCAGCTCCGCTGGCGAGTTCCTCGAGAAATACAAGGACCAGATAGGCTCCATAATCGGCCACTTCGGCCTCGGCTTCTACAGCGCCTTCATGGTGGCTGACGAGGTCACTATCGAGACCCTGAGCTGGAAGGACGGCGCAAAGGCCGTCAAGTGGACCTGTGACGGCTCTCCCGAGTTCACTATGGAAGAATGCGACAAGTCCGACCGCGGAACTGAGATAACCCTCCATATCTCCGAGGACGAGACCGAGTTCGCCGCCAAGGGCCGCATCCAGACCCTTCTCGACAAGTACTGCAAGTTCATGCCCGTACCCGTAGTCTTCGGCAAGGAGCAGGAGTGGAAGGACGGCAAGTATGTCGATACCGACAAGGACAACGTCATAAACAAGGTCGAGCCTCTTTGGGCCCGCAAGCCCTCCGAGCTCAAGGACGAGGACTATGACAACTTCTACAAGGCCCTCTATCCTATGGGCGAGGACCCTCTCTTCCATATCCATCTCAACGTCGAGTATCCCTTCCACCTTACGGGCATCCTCTATTTCCCCAAGATCAAGGACAAGCTCGATGTCCAGAAGAACCGCATCCAGCTCTACTGCAACCAGATGTTCGTGACCGACAGCGTCGAGAACATCGTCCCTGACTTTCTGACCCTTCTCCATGGCGTCATCGACTCTCCCGACATTCCTCTCAATGTCTCGAGAAGCTACCTCCAGAGCGACGCCAACGTGAAGAAGATCTCCGGCTACATAACCAAGAAGGTCGCCGACCGCATGGACGACATCTTCAAGAACCAGCGTCCCGCCCTCGAGGAGAAATGGGACAACCTCAAGCTCTTCATCGAATACGGCATGATATCCGACGAGAAGTTCAATGAACGCGCCCTCAAGTTCTGTCTCCTGAAGAACACCGACGCCAAGTACTTCTCCATAGACGAGTACAAGACCGCTGTCGCCGGCGAGCAGACCGACAAGGACGGCAAGCTCGTCCTCCTCTATGCAACCGACAAGGACTCCCAGTACAGCTTCATAGAGACCGCAAAGGCCAAGGGATACGATGTCCTCGACCTCGACTGCCAGATCGACTCCTGGTTCGTCAACATGCTCGAGCAGAAACTTGAGTGCCGTGTCGCCCGCGTCGACTCCGACTCCGTAGACAAGCTCATTGTCAAGGAGGAGGCCGTGAAGCCCGAGCTCTCCGATGAGGACAAGAAGACAATGGAGGAGGCCGTCAAGGCCGTCCTTCCCGCCGGCAACGAGTACTATGTCGAGGCCGCGAACCTCGGAGAGGCCGCCTCGCCGCTCCTCATCACCCAGAGCGAGTTCCTCCGCCGTTACCGCGAGATGAGTGCGCTCGGCGGCGGCATGAACTTCTACGGCGAGATGCCCGCCTCCTATACGATAACCCTCAATCTCCAGAACCCTCTCATGGCAAAGGTCGCCGAAGGTAAGTATGAGGACAAAAAGCTCCTCAAGCAGCTCACCGACCTGGCTCTTCTCGCCAACGGAATGCTCAAGGGAAAAGACCTTGCGGAGTTCATTTCGAGGAGTTATGAAATGATGTAAATACAATTGTTGATAATTTTTTGAAAAAAGTGGTGGTCTCTTTGGAGGCAACCACTTTTTCGTTGTATATTTGCACGCAAAATTTTCCATCCTATGTCGTTTATTGATGAAAGAGTTGCTCTTGAAGGACTCACATTTGATGATGTTTTGCTGATACCGGCTTACTCAGAAGTCCTTCCCCGCGAGGTTTCCCTCAAGGCGCGTTTCTCGCGCAATATCTCCCTCAACATACCTATTGTGTCCGCTGCTATGGATACTGTAACCGAGGCCCCCATGGCGATTGCCATCGCAAGGGAAGGCGGTATAGGTGTGATCCACAAGAACATGACGATAGCCGAGCAGGCCGCCCAGGTACGCCGCGTAAAACGTGCCGAGAACGGCATGATCGACGATCCCGTGACTATCCACAAGGACCAGACTGTAGGTGACGCCCTCGACCTCATGCACGAGAACCATATCGGCGGTATCCCCGTAGTCGACGGTGAGGGCAAGCTCGTCGGTATCGTTACGAACCGCGACGTCCGCTTCCAGACTGACCTGAGCGTCAAGATCGAGGATGCCATGACTTCGAAGAACCTCGTTACGATCCGTGAGAACCAGAAAGACCGCGAGTACGTAAAGAAGATCCTCCAGGAGAACAAGGTCGAGAAACTTCCCGTCCTCGATGCCGATGGAAAGATCGTAGGCCTCATCACCTACAAGGACCTTACGAAGGAAAAGACCAATCCCAATGCATGCAAGGATTCCAAGGGCCGCCTCCGCGTTGCCGCCGGCGTCGGAATCACCGCTGACGCTCTTGACCGCGTAAAGGCTCTCGTAGCCGAAGGCGTTGACGCCGTCGTACTCGACTCCGCCCACGGCCACAGCAAGGGTGTTATCGACAAGCTCAAGGAAATCAAGGCAATATATCCCGAACTCGATGTAGTGATAGGCAACGTCGCTACCGCCGCCGCTGCAAAGGACCTTTGCGAGGCCGGCGCTGACGGCGTCAAGGTCGGTATCGGCCCCGGCTCCATCTGTACCACCCGTATAGTCGCCGGCGTCGGAGTTCCCCAGCTTACCGCAATCTTCGAATGCGCTTCTGTTGCAAAACAGTACGGTATTCCCATCATAGCCGACGGCGGTCTCCGTTACTCCGGCGACATCGTCAAGGCTCTCGCTGCCGGTGGTGACTGCGTCATGTGCGGTTCCATGTTCGCCGGCACGGAAGAGGCTCCCGGCGAGACCATTATCTACAACGGCCGTAAGTTCAAGACCTACCGCGGCATGGGCTCTCTCGACGCCATGCAGGCCGGTTCCAAGGACCGTTACTTCCAGAGCGGCCAGACCGACGTGAAGAAACTCGTTCCCGAGGGCATCGTCGGCCGCGTTCCTTACAAGGGCACCCTCGCTGAGACTATCTACCAGCTCATCGGCGGACTCCGCTCCGGTATGGGCTACTGCGGCGCCCACAACCTCGTCGAGCTCAAGAACGCGATGTTCACCCGTGTGACCGCCAGCGGTATGGCCGAGTCCCATCCCCATGACGTGACGATCACCAAGGAAACCCCCAACTATTCAAGAAACGACTAACAAATATTCAGGTATGTACGACAACTCAAAAT
>JAKSJS010000154.1 GCA_024398155.1 Bacteroidales bacterium
CCTCCGTGCCGGCGCCTTGGCCGAAGCCGGCGCAGCCTTCAGCATGAAGATGGAATAGGATGAAACTCGACAGGAAAGCAATAGCGGAAGCCCGCGTGATGGTAGTGGGATGCGGCGCCTTGGGAAACGAGGTGCTCAAGAACCTTGCGCTTTCCGGTGTGGGACATATATACTGTGTGGATTTCGATGCGGTTGAGGAAAGCAACCTCACCCGCTCTGTCCTCTTCCGCAGGGAAGACGCAGAAAAGAGAAGCTTGAAGGTCGATGTGACAGCCCGCAGGCTCCGCGAGATCAATCCTTCGTTCGACGTGCATACGTGTGGCGGGGATGTAGCCTTTGGTGTCGGCCTGGGCGTGATCGCGTCGATGGACGTGGTGGTGGCCTGCGTCGACAGCCGCTGGGCGAGGTTCATGATAGGCCGCCACTGCAACAGGGTCTCCCGTCCCTGGGTGGACGGAGGAATTTCCGAGTGGGAGGGGAGTGTAAAGGTCTTCATCCCCGGAAAGAACTGCTATGCATGTTCTCTTACACCCGAGGGAATATCTGATATAAGACGCCGCATGCCGTGCCCGAACGTCGTGAGGAAGACCGTTGCCGGGGGAGGAACCCCCACCTCTTCGATACTCGCCTCGATAGTGGGCGCAGTCGAAGCTCAGGAAGCCATGAAGCTAGTATGCGGGCTTCCGTCCATATGCGGCCGTGTCTTCTCCTATGAGGGGGACGTCATGAACGTGATGATGGCAGATTTTGAGGCTTATGACGAGGATTGTCCCGAACATGCCGCATGGACTGACGTGAAGGACAGTCCCTTTACAGTCTCCTCCACGGTCGGCGAAGTGCTTTCCGCGCTCGGCGAGGGAGCGGAGATCCTCCTCAGGGATGACTGCTTCGTCGATTACGTCGAGGACAGGAACAGCGGCGAGAAGATGGAGGTGATGCTTCCCGGAAGAAAGGTGGGGGAGAGGATACTTTCCAGAAACAGGGTCCCCGGCCGTTTCTACCAGAATGAATACAGAACGATTGGCAGCGCTTTCCCTTACGGAAACCTTTCGCTCGGGGAACTCGGTGTTCCCGCGGGGGATATCCTGGAGACGAGGGTTCCGGGCGGGCGCACATATTATAGAATGGGAGATAGCGTATGTTAGGAGAGGTAAATGCGGAGATGATACTTGAGTACATGTACCCGGGGATGGAGAATCGTTGGGACGTACGGTGCAAGGGTACTTTCTACCGGAACTATTGCGGGGACACGATGTCGTACGACACCGCTACAGGCGAGGTCGACCTTGCCCGTGACGGTTTCCTGAAACTTCTTCCCGACGTCCTTATCTCCGAGGCGAATGAACTCAAGGGACGTGATTTCGTGGGGAAATACAAGGCTGTCCAAAGGCGCAAGGCGCTGCTCGAGGACGCTTTCGCTCCTTTCGACGCCTTTGCCTTCCGCCAGCGCCTCGAGGTCGAAAGGAATGCTTCCGAACTGCTCGAGACCAAAATAGGATATATTCTGAAGACATTCTTCTCTATGGATGTCGCGTCTGTCACGGACCCTCTCGTGAAGGAGGCGGCGATGCTGCTTCCTTTCGTAATACGCCTGAGGGGTGACCTTCCGTTTGTCCGCGATATGATTTCTTCCCTTACCGGATACGAGGTGACGGTAGACCTGTCCCACCGCCACAGCCTTACCGAGTCCTACCTCGCCTGGATGCCGAAAGTCATCTTCACAGTAAGGATACCGGGGCTCGACCCCGAAAAGTACATAAAAGAGACAGAAAGGCTGAGACCGCTTGCCGGGTTCATAACGGAGTGGCTCATGCCTTATGATGTCGTAACAGAATTGAATGTGAGGGCCCCCGGATCGACAAATGTCCTTTCGGATGAGGCAATGCTTGATTATAACTGCAAATTACATTAGTTATGGATGTAAACGCGAGAATAAACTGGGTTCCCGGAATGGAACTCTCCTCCAAGACTTTCCTTGCTCTCGACGGCAATCTCCACCATAGAAGGGTCCTGTCCTTCAGGATAGCCGCCGGAGGGAACTATGGAATAATACCCGGAACGGCTTTCTCGGCCGACGGCATCTTCGCAAAGGGGAATTTCGAGATTCCCCTGCTTGAGTGCACTGCCGTACTTCCTTCCGGCGAGATGATATGCATGAGCGAGCCTCTTGTGACGCCAATGCCCAGACTTGCTCCCGGAGAGTATTTCCTCTGCGTCTCCTTCGGCGAAGGAGATGTCGAATACGAGAGGGACGGCATAGGTTACATCCGTCCCGAATATGTATCCGGAGTCTACCGCATGGATGAGCTCGAAGGTGCCGACGTATTCCCCGTCATGAAGTTCGTCGTTTCCGACGGCACATGCTCGGTCATCCCGACCTACGTCCCGCCTTGCTTCTCGATGGCCTCCCTGCCCGTTTTCGCCGAGTTCGTCGCAAAGGTCGACGAGCTTCTGCTCAAGGTCATAGAACACGTGAACATGCCCGCCGGCGACGGCAAGGCCTCGCTCCTGCGCTGCCGCTTCGAGCTCGGGCTGCTCAAGGAGGACTCCGTCGTATCCGCGCTCATATCGACCGTCGGCAAGATCTGCGGCAATATCGGCTATTTCGTATTCCCTCTTCTCAAGGATGGGAAGAAGCCCTCTGTCCCCAAGGTCTCCAACCTTGACGTCGCTGAAGGCTTCAGGGACGTCATAAGCTACCTCAAAGCCGCTCTTGCAGTCCTCGATGCGACTCCTCTTGTCGACGATTCCATAGATTACGACAGGATGAAGGCCGAGATCACTGCCGACCTTTATGCCAGGGTAATGCCCGAACTTACCGAGTCGCTTTCCGCGAAACTGCGCGAGACATTGAACGGGGACATAAGGGAGAAACTCTCTGCCGCCCTCAAGGACTATCTCGACGGCACCTTCCGCCGCGAGGTCGAGGCTTCCCTTAAGACTACCCTTTCGGAAGAGCTCAGAAGCTCCCTCTACGATTCCCTGTACAAGGCCCTATACGATGCCCTGTTCGTCCCCGAGCAGGTCGAGACCCAGGTTTTCATACCAAACATCTAACAGCGAATGCCTTATCTGAAACTGCCGCTTGAAATCGGAGAGACGGGACTGGAGAGCGGAAAGAACCTTAAGAAATCCGTCGATGACTTTGTCAAGGTGCTGATAACCAGCGCCTGCGGGAGCTGTAAGGCAGACCCCGCCTTCGGCTTCGTGCTCAACAACTTCGCCTTTGAGAATTTCAACGAGCATACGGGCATGATAGCCGACAGTGTCTCGGCCGATAATAAGAAGGTCTCGGGCAGTTCCCGCAGCATAGACACCTTTGCCTCCGACCTTTGCGCGACTATCTCCAAATACGAGAAAAGGATACTTTCTCCTGCGGTCAACATGACCTACATAACCAGGGAGAAGACGATCTACATCGATGTCAAGGGGACGCTTGCACCGACCAGCGAACCCTATTCGTTCAAAACTACAATAAGAGTCTGGAAATAATGGATCAGAAAACCATAGATACCCGGCAACGAGCCGAAGAACTTCTCAATGATGCTGTCAGGATATGGCGTCAGAGCAACAGGAACGAGTACCTCGAGGGCCTCGAGAGCGATCCTGTGTTCGCCCTCATGATGACTGCCGTCGCCTGTCAGGCGAACGAGACGGACGACGAGATCGCGAGGATGAAAAACGAGGTCCTCGAAGAGTATCTCTCCGCCCTTCTGCCCTATGAGGATTCCCACCCGACCCCGGCTACGGCCTGCATTTCGGTCCAGCCTTCCCACGGAGTCCCCGAAGTCTCCCTCGACTCCTCTTCGACCTTCACTCTTTCCGGGACAGACTTTACCTTCATCCCCGTCCTCAAGAGTCGTGCACTCCCCGCCCACGTTACAGCCATGACGAGGCTCGACGGCCGTCGCTGGAGCGTAAAAATGGCTTTTGACGCTCCTGTAAGTGACCTTTCGTCGTTCTGCTTTGCGATAAAGAACCATTCCTACCGCGACCTTAAGGTATATGCCGGCGATGTCGAGATACCCCTCATCAGACCCTGGGAATTCAGTGAGATGCCCTATTCGTCGATCTTCTCGCTTGACCATTCGATATATAACGGCGCCGAACTCTATGATCCCTCGTCATCGGTCATGGACATGTTCGCAACACAGAATATAAGACTCTATTCGATTCCCGAATCCGAAGGCGCCAGCTTCATTAAGGATGAGGTCAGCGAGCTGGAGCTCGTTTTCGAGTTCATAGGTGTGACGCCC
>JAKSJS010000155.1 GCA_024398155.1 Bacteroidales bacterium
GCCGGGAGTCGTTGGGGGAGGTCGTGGAGTTAAAGGCGTGTACGTTTTTCCTGCCGCGGCGCCTGACCTGAGGGTGAGTCCTTATAGGGGAGGACAGGGATGTGCTTCTCGATGATGGAGAGAAGACGGGCGTGGTTTTCGGCATTGTTGGCGGCGCAGACGAGGTCGGGACCGTCGAAACTCAGGGGTTTTCCGCCGAGGCCGGTGATCTTGCCGCCCGCTTCTTCGATAAGAAGGATGCCGGCCGCATAGTCCCACGGCTGGAGCCTCATCTCGAAATAGAGCTCGATGATGCCGGCCGCCATGAAGCAGATCTCGATCGACGCCGCGCCGAAACGGCGCACGTCGTTGCACTGGTAGTAGGTCTCCATTATGACGTCGGAGCATACACCCGCAAGCGACTTGCGGTAGGTGCTCATAGCTGTGCAGAGGATGCCGTTCTCGAAGGGGCGGGAGGACGTGTGGAGCTGCTTTCCGTTGCACCAGGCGCCGCGTCCCTTTTCGGCCCAGTACATCTCCGAGCGTGAGGGACTGTAGATGACGCCCATTATGATCTCGCCGTCATGGCGCAGAGCAACGGAAATGGCGCAGTGGTCGATGCCTCGTGAATAGTTCGCAGTACCGTCTATCGGGTCGATGACCCATACGTATTCCTTGTCGGGATCATGCACGTCCTCTTCCTCGCACAGGAAACCGCATCCGGGCAGCAGGGCCCGCAGCTCGCGGCAGAGGAACTCCTGGACAGCGATGTCGGAGGAGGTGACTATATTGGCGCAGCCGCCTTTCTGTTCTATCGCGAAATCGCGGGTCATCATAAGGGCGGAGGCCCTTGTGACTATATCCTTGACTGAATCTACCGAAGGTATCATGCTAGTGCTTACCTCCTCTGTAAACCGTGATCTTCTGGCCTATGCGTATCATGTCGCTCCTGAGGCCGTTCCATTTCTTGATCTGGGAGACCGTGCAGTGGTACTTCGAGGCTATCCTTCCGAGGCTGTCGCCGCTCTTGACGACGTATACGATCCTCTCGCCGTCCATGCCGTCAGTGATCTTCTTGATTGTCGTGGGGCTGAAGAGCGAGTCCGCCTGGTACTTGTAGACGCTGTCCTCGACCTCGATGAAGCTGTCGGTGTACTTGTAGGGAAGCTTGAGGATATAGGGCTTGTCGGTCTTGCCGGGGATGATGTCGTGGTAGTACTGGGGGTTGAGGCTCTTCACGACGTCGGAGGGGATGCCCGCGACGTCATTTATCTGTTTGAAGGCGAGCATCTTCGTTACCTTGATGGTGTCGGTCCTCGTAGCTATGGGCATGTCCGCGGGTACAATCCCGTGGTCACGGTAGTAGTTGAGCACGTAGAGCGCGCCGATGAAGGCGGGGACATATCCGCGCGTCTCGCGGGGCAGATAGGAGTAGATGCCCCAGAAGTCGCTCTTGCCGCTCCTCTTCATGGCCTTGCGGATATTGCCGGGGCCGCAGTTGTAGGAGGCTATCGCTATGTTCCAGTCGCCGAAGACGCGGTAGGCGTCCTTGAGATGGCGCGCGGCGGCATCGGAAGACTTGACAGGGTCCATGCGCTCGTCGACGAAGGAGTCGATCTGGAGGCCATAGTGGCGCGCGGCGACAGGCATGAACTGCCAGAGTCCCTTGGCGCCGACACGCGAGGTTGCGGTAGGGTTGAGGAAGGACTCGACGATAGAGAGGGCGCGTAGCTCGAGCGGAAGGTCGTAGCGGCGCAGCGCCTCCTCGAAGATCGGCATGTAGTAGCGTCCGAGACCGAGTACCCTCGTCATCGAACTCTTGCGCTTCTCGCTATAGAGGATGATGTAGTTGCGGACTATGTCGTTGTACTCTATGGGAATGAACGAACGCATGTCCTGGAGCCTCCTGACGTAGACTGAATCGGGAATGTCGGTCCCGAGCACTACGGAGTCGAGGTTCTCGCCTTCGGTCGTGAAATCCAGTTCCGTCGCGTCATACCAGGCTGAAAGAAGGCTGTCGATGTCTTCGGTGAGGTAGACTTTCGAGTTCTCCTCCATATCCATCATCTCCTCGCTCGCCGCCCTTTCGGCCCGCGCTACGCTGTCGGCCACGAAGGCCGCGCGCTCGTACGCGCTCACGACATCCCTCAGCGAGTCGAGCTTCGCCTTGAGCTCGATGTTCTCGGCGGCAAGCTGTTTCTTCGAGGGATTCTGGGCCCCCAGGGGCTGGCCCACAAAAAATGCCGCCACTAAAGCGGCACATCCAAATATGTTACTTAATACTTTCATACAATTTAGAAATTAACTCTCAGGCCTACTCCGGGCGCCATGTTATAGGGTCTCGGCGACCAGGCCTTCGGCTGGGCTACGGCATAGCTGGACTCCGGGGTAATGAGCGTAGGAGCCATCTGGAGGCTTATGTCGTCGTTCACTTCGAAGTCGTACATGAAGGCGAAGACGTTCGCATCTATTACCTGGAGGAGGTAGAAGGCGCATGTCGCCAGTACGGAATAGTCGCGGAAGCGGCGGTAGGAGTCGCGGTAGTATTTTGCTGTCTCGGCGGATATGGAGCCGGTGTAGGTAGAGCCTTCGGCCCCGGCCTCCTTGTATATCCTCTGGTATCGCTTGTAGTTAGTCTGGTTGGTGGTCCAGAAATGGATACCTCCGGCGAGAAGACCCCAATAGACGGGCACTTTCCAATACTCGCCGTTGTAGCATTGTCCGAGGCCGGGAAGCAGCAGTGAATATAGCGTAGCGCGTCCCGGATGGGGCTGGACGTCCCTCTTGTAGCATGTGACTCCGTCCATAAGGGAGCCCCAGTACCAAAGGCCCATGCCGACGAAGAGCCATGTGCTTATAGTTTTAGAGCGGGCGTCTATCATATGCTCGACGGGCGCCGCCTCGGTATACGTCATGCCGCTGTTGAGGGTCTCGTACTCGATACGCAGGCTTTCCCACTCCTTGAAGGAAGTCTCCCATTGCTTGTGGAGCTTCACACCATGGTCATATTGATAGCGATAGTAGCCGCCGGCCGCGCCGAAGGCGGCAAGGCCGCTGTAGACTATCGGGAGTTTCCAGTACTGCTCGTTGTATATCTGGAAGGATCCGGGCATGAAGAGGGATCCGGCGAATACGACGCCTATCCTCGCCTCACGCTTATGGGAGAGACCTCCGAAGAGCTCCTTGAAGGAAAAGAGCTGGTCGGAAGTGTCCTTGACGTTCAGGGTGTCGCCTTTCTCGTTGTAGGTCTGGGTGAAGGCGTCCTCCTTGAACTGGGCCCGGGAGGGGAGGCTGATGGCCGTCAGGGCCACAGTCAGGACTACAAGATATGAGAGAAGTTTCTTCAACTACTGCTGGATCGTTTTCAGGGCCTCGAGGAAAGCGTTTATCTCCTCGTCATTGGAAAAACGGATAGTCATCGTTCCCTTGCCGTTCTTCTGGCGGAGGCTTATGTTGTTTCCAAAATACTTGCCAACTATCTCAAGTACTTCGTAGTAGTTGTCGGGTAGCTCCTGGGGCTCTTCCGGAGCGGGTTTCTCGCCGCGGGCGGCTTTCTTCACGAGGTCCTCGAGCTGGCGGACCGAAAGGCCGCCTTTGATGACCTCGTCACAAAGTTCTTCCTGGAGCTCGGGATCGTCGAGCGAGAGGAGAACTTTAGCGTGGCCGACGGAGATCAGGCCGACCTTGAGGTCGTGCTGGACCTTTGCGGGAAGCTTCAGAAGACGGAGGGTATTGGTCACGGAAACGCGCTTCTTGCCTACGCGCAGGGCCATCTGCTCCTGGGTCAGGGAACACTCCTCGATCAGGCGCTGGTAGCTGAGGGCCACTTCGATGGGGTCGAGATCCTCCCTCTGGATGTTCTCGACTATCGCCATCTCCATCATGCCCTGGTCGTTCGTCGCGAGGGTGTAGGCCGGGATCATGTCGAAACCGGCAAGACGGCAGGCGCGGAAACGGCGTTCACCGCTTATTATCTGGTATTTCTCGGATCCGTCCTTCTTGCGGACGGTAATAGGCTGGATAAGGCCGAGGGAGCGTATCGAGTCGGCAAGCTCCTGGAGAGCCTCGGGGTCAAAGGACATGCGGGGCTGGTAGGGGTTGGGCTCGATAAGGTCCACGGGTATCCTCACCACGTCGGCGGCGGGAGTGTCGGAAGGGCGCTGGGTCACAACTTCCTTGTTGATGTACCCGACGGGCTTTCTGATTTCATTGAGATCGACTTCATCTCCGAGGAGGGCGGCGAGTCCG
>JAKSJS010000156.1 GCA_024398155.1 Bacteroidales bacterium
GTCTTTCCCTCACCGGTCGCCATCTCGGAGATCTTGCCCTGGTGGAGGACGATACCGCCGATCAGCTGGACGTCATAGTGGACCATGTCCCAGGTGATCTCGTTACCTCCGGCAAGCCAGTGGTTGTGGTAGACAGCCGTGTCACCGTCGATCTCGACGAAGTCCTTGGTCGCGGAGAGGTCGCGGTCGAAGTCGGTCGCGGTGACCTTGATGGACTCGTTCTCCGCAAAACGTCTTGCGGTCGACTTTACTATTGCAAAGGCCTCGGGAAGGATTTCCTCGAGGACTTTCTCGATAGTCTCATCTATCTTCTTGACGAGCTTGTCGGACTCGTCGGCGAGCTTTTCCTTCTTCTCGACGGGGATGTCGCCCTCGAGAAGGGACTTGATCTCGGCGACGCGGTTTTCGTCCTCGAGAGTCCTCTCCTTTATAAGTTCGCGGAGAGCGGCGCTTCTTGCGCGGAGCTCGTCATTGGAAAGTTTGTCAATCTCCTCATAGGCCTTGAGCACCTTTGCGAGGGTGGGCTGGATGGCCTTCATATCCCTGTCCGCTTTGGTGCCGAAGAGCGCCTTGAATATTCCTGCTAATGTCATATCTATGGTTTTTTATTATCAAAAAGGGTTCAAAAAAGGGTTACCCGCGCACGCACAGCGCGAATAACCCACAAATATAACCATTCTCAGGCTTATTTCAAAAACTATTTACACCACTTGTCGAGCCATGAGTAGTATTCCCTGTGCCAGAAGAGGGCGTTCTGGGGCTGGAGAATCCAATGGTTCTCTTCGGGGAAAACGATGAGCTTCGAGGGAACACCCATCATCTGGGCGCAGTTGAAGGCCGCCATGCCCTCGTCGAGAGGCACACGGAAGTCCATTCCGCCATGGATGCAGAGGATAGGGGTATGCCAGTTCTGGACAAACTTATGAGGCGAGTTGGCATAGTGGCGTACAGCCTCGGGATACTTGCTCCAGGGCGAGCCGGAGAGGTAGCCGCGGCCGAGGCCGCCGTTGTCAAACTCGGGGAACCACATCTCTTCGGTTGTGTAGTACATGTGCTCCTCGTTGAAGATGCCGGCATGGGCGACGAAGCAGTCGAAGAGGTCGCCATGGACGCCGGCGAGGTAATAGACGCTGTAGCCGCCGTAGGAGGCGCCGCATGCGGCCATCTTAGCGACGTACGGCTCAGCCTTGAGGGCTTTCGCCGCCGCCATGTAGTCCTGCATGTTGAGGCCGCAGTAGTCGCCGCTTATCTGCTCGCACCAGTCCTGGCCGAACGCCGTCGTTCCGCGGCGGTTCGGGAGGACTACGATGTAGCCCTGCTCGGCCATCAGGCGGTAGTTCCAGCGGTAGCTCCAGCTCTGGTCGTTGGTACCCTGGGGACCGCCGAGACAGATAAGGATGGAGGGATAGACCTTCTCGGGATCGAACTGGGGAGGATATACGACCCATGTGAGCATGTCCTTGCCGTCGACAGTCTTTATTATCCTCGCCTCCATCGCGGGATCGGTCATCTGGGAAAGGAGATGGTCGTTCTCGTGGGAGATCTGGAGGCTTTCACCCTCGGGAGAGACCTTCACGAGCTCGGTCGGGAAGTTCATGCTCTGCCAGGTGGCATAAAGGTCACCTTCGTCAGAAATGTAAAAAGGAGTCGAATAATTGTGCCAGTCACCAGCGGAGGTGACACGGGTAATAACACCGTCGAGAGTAGCGTGGAATATGCCCTGGACGCCGTCGGAAAGGGCATTGAACCATATCTTCGAGGAGTCGTCGGACCAGCTCGGGGAGGCGACGTTACGGTCGAAGCCGACAGAGAGTTCGCGGACATTGACGAACTGGGGAAGAGCCTGGCCGTCAGGGTCTTCGTCGGGTATCACGTCAGCGACGAAAAGGCGGCAGCGGTCGGCCTCGTAGCCGTCCCTCTCCATGCTCACCCATGCGAGATGCTTTCCGTCGGGGCTCCATACGGAATCGGTGTCGTAGCCGCCGTTCCGGGTAACAGTTATAGTCTCGCCGGTAAGTATGTCATAAACATAAATTTCGGTATTGGTGGAGAAGGCGTATTCCTTGCCTTCGAGCTTTCTGCAGCTATAGGCGACATACCTTCCGCAGGGGCTCCAGCAGAGCTGCTCGATCCCGCTGAAGGGCTCGGTCGGGAGCTCGTAGAGGACGTCGGAGCCGCCGAGGATGTCGAGGAAATTCTTTCCTACAGAACCCTTTTCAGTAAAGTCTATCGTAGAGATGTAGCTGTGGGGGATCTCCTCTACCCAGTGGTCCCAATGGCGGTACATAAGGTCGTCGGTCGAGTAGGCACTCGCTTTCTGGAGGTCGCTGTAGACGTCCTTGGGAGTATCTACATGGCTCTTTACCGTACTGGTGTAGAGTATCTGGCCGCCGTCAGGCGAGAGGGTGAATTCCATTATGGGGCTGGGCGTATCGGAGAGGCATATTCTCTTTCCGAGAGCACCGTTACGGTAGGGAGCCGAATAGAGTTTTCCACCCTGGAGGAAGAGTATCCTCTTTCCGTCGGGGGTCCAGCGGGCGTTGGATACAGACTTGCCTTCCATAGTGATCAGTTCGGCGTCGGAACCGTCGAGGTTGGATACGTAGAGGTTCCTTACAGCGCGGTTGTCCTCAACCGACGTGTAGGAGACGCCGTACAGGATCTTCTTCCCGTCGGGAGATACCTGGGGGTCGGAAAGACGGCCGAAGGCGAGGAGCACTTCGGGAGTCATTTTCCCGTCCTTTATCTCGAGGGCCGATTTCCCTACGAATCCCGATTTTTCTTTCTTGTTTTCAATCATGTTTCCAATGAGCAGCCCGATTCCGAAGCCTAGCGCGAGGCAGACGCCGAGGATCAGGGCGATTAATCCGTAATTTCTTGTTTTCATATGTATTTTTCCAATGTTTTCTTAAGCTCCGAAACAAGCTCCTGGCGTATCGACAGAGTGGAAATGACCTCTATGCCGCTTGCGTGTCTGCAGAGTTCCATGATAAGGTCGCGGCCGGGGCAGACCTCTATCGAGAAGGAGGTGAAGCCGTTCTCGTCGGTCCCTATCTCCTTCTGGGAGGAATGGAGGGGAAGGTCGCGGAGGTATCCGGCTTCCTTGGGGGTAGCCCGGAGGACTATCTCGACGGGCTCGCCGGAGGGTTTGTAGATGCCGAAGCTGCCGCGGAAGTACTCTTCGACGTCGAAGCCCTTGGGAAGGTCGAAGTCCATAGTCGTCTCCCGCAGGGACTGGATGCGGTCGAGACCGTAAACCCTCATCGCCTCCCTTTCGTGGCAGTAGGCAACAAGATACCACCTTCTGGCGGACTCCTTTATCGCGTACGGGTCGACATACAGCTCCTCGGGCTCTGCGGAGCCGTACTTGCGGTATCTTATGCAGAGGGTAGTCTCGGTAGCCATCGCCTCCATTATCGTCGTGAGCCAGGTCTGACCGGAGGGAACGTCCTCGACGCTGACGCGGCCGCTAAGGCGGTCGTGGCTCTCGGCGAGCATGTTGCCGACGGTGAAGGTATTGATCAGCCAGCGGGAGGCGGCCTCATCGTCGCTGACGTCGTCGGTGAAGGGGATGTAGTAGCGGTTGGTCGAGCGGTCGCACTCGATGTCTATGCCGAAGACATCGCCTATCGCTATCCGGTGGTTGTTGAAGCTCCTTCGGGGATATTCGGTGTCGAAGCGGTCGAACCAGCGGTCCTGGAGCTCGTCGAGCGTCAGGCCGCGCTCGCCGGCCTTGATGAAGGTCTGGACTATCCAGATGTATTTTGCGAGGAGGTCCTTTCCCATATTCTATGATATTTTGCTGTAGTCTTTTATCGCATAGCGGTCCTTGCGGAGCTCGGCGGCGAGAAGGGCGTTCTTCGGGTCGGAGAGCGTCGGGTCGGAGTCGAGGATATGGTCCGCATAGAGACGCGCGTCGTGGAGGAGGTCGGAGTCACGGGCGATCGAGGCTATGTTGAGGGATATCGGGAGGCCGGACTGCTGGGTGCCCTCAAGGTCGCCGGGCCCCCTCATCTTCATGTCCTCCTCGGCGAGTTCGAAACCGTTTTCAGTGGCGCACATCATGTCTATCCTGTGGCGGGATTCCTTGCTTACCTTGTTGCCGGTCATGAGGATGCAGTAGGACTTCTCGCTGCCCCTGCCGACGCGGCCGCGGAGCTGGTGGAGCTGGCTTAGGCCGAAGCGCTCGGCGCTTTCGATGACCAT
>JAKSJS010000157.1 GCA_024398155.1 Bacteroidales bacterium
GTTGATCTCGTCGCCGGCGACCCATTTCGTTGAGTAACCGTCAGCGACAGTCTTGGTGGGGGCTACGTTGAGGGAGAACTCCACGCCGTTAACGACAGGCTGTACGGGAGCCTCGGGCTCGGCAACCTTTGCGCAGCTTACGGCGATTGCGGCGAAAGCTACAAGTGCAAAAAGTACTTTTTTCATTTTGTTTGGTTGAGTATAGTTTGTATTGTTTGTGGCACTTTCGGGGCCCATTACACAATGAACCAGCTACAAAGATATAATCTTTAATTTTAAAAACACTAAAAATTTGACAAGCCTACTTGATTTTTTGACACGCTTTCAAATGTGAGGAAAATTCAGTATATTCGCATTTTGTATGGAACGCAATATCGAAATACTGAAAATCGACGGTTTCAGGGTGGTTTCCTCGGCTTCTTTGAGGGCTCTGGAGCCTTCTGGAGAGTACTTTCTCCTTACAGACGGAAACCTTGATGTCGAACTTTTTCCCGGTTCTCCTGAGAAGATGCTGGAGGCTGCTGGTGAAAGCGGTGCCGATATGGTATATGCCGACGGCTGCGGCCGTCCGCTGATCGATTGCCTCGAAGGAGCGCTCCGCGATGATTTCGACTTCGGCGGGGCGGTACTTTTCCGTACATCGGCCTTCCGCTCTGCCCTTGAGCAATGTCCGGGCGGGCTCAAGTATGCCGCCCTGTATGACCTCAGGTTGCGCCTTGATAGGAAATTCCATATCTCCGCGCCCGTGTACCGTCTTGTGGAAAAGGACCTTAGGGCGAGTGGAGAAAAGCAGTTCGACTATGTTGATCCCCGCAACAGGGAAGTCCAGATCGAGATGGAAAAGGTCTGTACGGATTACCTCGAAAGGACCGGCGGATACCTTGCTCCCGGAGGATACAGCGCCCTGCCGGAGGCCGGGACGTTCCCGGTAACCGCCTCAGTGGTGATACCGGTATTCAACAGGGCAAGGACGATAAAGGACGCTGTCCGGAGCGCCCTCGCCCAGACAACCGGTTTCGAATTCAACGTCATAGTTGTCGACAATTACTCCGACGACGGCACGACGGAGATTCTCGATGGGATCGAAGACCCCCGCCTTGTCCACCTTGTCCCCCCGGAGAAAGGTCATGGCATCGGCGGATGCTGGAATGAGGCCGTCTTCAGCGACAAGGCCGGACTGTACTGTGTCCAGCTCGACAGCGACGATGTCTACAGCGGTCCGGATACGCTTCAGAAAATAGTGGATACATTCCGCTCCGAGCCTGACTGCGCGATGGTGATAGGCTCTTACAACATGACGGATTTCGACGGCAATCCTCTTCCTCCGGGCGTTATTGACCATAGGGAGTGGACTGAGGAGAACGGACGTAACAATGCCTTGAGAATCAACGGTCTCGGTGCCCCGAGAGCCTTTTATACTACCGCTCTGAGGACAATCGGAGGCTTCCCCGACGTGAGCTACGGCGAGGACTACTATGCCGGCCTCAGGATAAGCCGCGAGTGGAGGATTGCGCGAATATATACGCCTGTATACAACTGCCGCCGGTGGGAAGGCAACTCGGATGCCGCCCTGAGTCCGGAAAAAGTCAACCGTAACAACCTTTACAAGGACACACTGAGGACCGCGGAACTCAAAGCCAGAAGGATGAGATGAAACAGAGGGATTCGATAGAGAAATTCGTCGGCGACCAGCTCTCGAGGTGGCCTCTAGCCTGCGATAACTTCCGCGCCCTGAAGAACGTGGAGGTCCGTTCCTTCACAATAGGCGGTCTCGATGTCCGCCTCCAGTTCAATCCGGCGAGGATCGCCTCCTCCGCGGCAAAGACGGACAAGGCCTCGATAGCGGAGCGCCCCTGTTTCCTCTGCCCTGAAAACCGCTTCAAGGAGCAGTTCAACATAAATTTCGAAGGACGCAAGGGCAAGAAGTACGACGTGCTTCTCAATCCCTTCCCGATATTCCCGTCCCATCTTGTGATCCCCAGCGCCCAGCATACGCCCCAGTCGATAGCGGGCCGCTATGTCGACATCCTCGACATGGCCAAGGCCTATCCCGGCTACACCTTCTTCTACAACGGGCCCAAATGTGGCGCTTCGGCCCCGGACCACCACCATTTCCAGGCTGCCCCGAAGGGCCTCATGCCGCTGGAAAACGATGTCGAGGCCCTTCTCGCTGAAGTCCCGAGGGATTCCCGCGGCAACTACATTCCTCCGAAGGAAGGGGAGAGGGATGGCGCCTGGGCCGATACCCTCCGCTACTTCTGCTCCCTCCAGGACGCCCATCTCTACCATTACGACCGTTTCGTCCATGGCATCTTCGTCCTGAGGTCCCGCACGACAAAGAGCGCGGCGAAGCTCTTCTACCGTCTTCTGGACGCCGTCCCGGCGCCCGAAGGCGAGAGCGAGCCCCGCTTCAACATGATATCCACATGGCGCGGCGGTGAGTACCATACCATCATAATATTCCGTACCACCCACCGCTCCCATCACTATTTCTCCGACGGCCCCGACCATCTCACGATGAGCCCCGGATGCGCTGATATGGCAGGTGTACTTATCTCCCCCGTCAGGGAGGAGTTCGAGAAGCTGACACCGAAGATGCTCGCCGCCATGCTTGATGAGGTGACCCTCTCAGAATCGGATGAGAAGAGGATAATATGGAAGCTCACACGCTCCCAAAGCATCCTGAATGTCGGAATAATGTCCGCTCCGGAGATACGTTTCGAGATAATCTCCGACGGTGCAGGAGTCCAGAAGGCCTCCTTCCGCGAAGGGAAGGTGGACTATAACGGCGCCCTTTACGATGAGCTCTATTTCGATGCCGCGACTCCTTCGACAGTGTTCGCCAGCCCGTCCTTCATCCTTCATGAAGTCGAAATCGGAAAGAATTTCCACTGGCAGAGGCGTGAGACCCAGAAATTCGCCGGGTCGCTGAGGATAATCGCCGTGGGCCGCGAACTCGTTGCGATAAACGTCGTCGGCGTCGAGGATTACCTTCTGAGCGTCATTTCCTCCGAGATGAAGGCCACAGCCTCCCTCGAGTTCCTGAAGGCCCATGCCGTAATATCCCGCTCCTGGGTCATGGCCCAGATAAAGGCAAGGACGGCTGAGAAGCCGGCCCGCCTTCCCCTCGACATAACGAACCTTCCGGGCCTCATGACGGTTCTCGACAACGAATTCTCAAGCCATGAGGACGAGGCTGTCGACGACGGAATGGTCCATGTCGAGAAGTGGTATGACCATAGCGACCATAAATATTTCGACGTCTGCGCCGATGACCATTGCCAGCGCTACCAGGGTCTTACCCGCGCTGTCGGTGAGAATGTGAAAAAGGCCGTGGACAGTACCTGGGGCGAGGTCCTATGAAGGAGAGATATGTGACGCACGCTTCTCGAAGTGCTGCGGCGGCTCGTCGGAGCTTTTCCGCACCTGCTGGTCCTCCGAGGACAAGCCCTATCTCCGGGCCCTTCCCGACACCCCCGGCCATAATCCTGACGGGAAGCCCTTCTGCGATACTTCCGACAGGACAATACTCGACCAGGTGCTCAACGACTACGATATAGAGTCGGACGATTTCTACCGTTGGGTAGCCCGTATCCCGAAGCCCGCCCTCAGCGAGCTCGTAATGAGGAAATCAGGCGTTGCGCTCGGAGAAATCAAGAGGCTCGTACCTTTGGAGACCGGTCCTTCCGGAAGGATATGGAAACTCCGCATAGAAGGCTCCGTAAAGTCCCTTGTCGTCGGCAAGGAACTCGAAATACGCCGTCTGCTCTCCGAGTCCCACCTGAGGAGCTCGGTCTTCACGCCCCGTTTCGAGGGAGACGAGCTCGTCCTCGAGGGCCGCGGCTGGGGCCATGGCGTCGGCCTCTGCCAGATTGGCGCCGCAGTAATGGCCTCGGAAGGCTATGGCTACAGGGAGATACTCGAACACTATTACCCCGGATCGGAAATAAAGGATGAAAAATAGCACCAGGCCATATCTCTGGGTACCGACCCTGTATTTTGCCGAGGGAATCCCGTATTTCCTCGTGAATACGATCTCGGTCATCATGTTCAAGGACATGGCCATGTCGAACGGCGACCTCGCCCTTTACACC
>JAKSJS010000158.1 GCA_024398155.1 Bacteroidales bacterium
AGGCAGCAGGCAACTGCCAGGACAGCGATGGCGGAGAGGAGCTTGCGGGGCTTGATGTACTTCATGAGGAAGGTGCAGACGAACCTCATCGTGACGAAAAGGATGAGCGACATGATGTAGAACGTCGCTCCGGCCTGTTCGGCAGTACGGGGAAGGAGAGCGTCGACTCCAAGCCACTCTACGAAGTTGTAGAAGCCGGCCGAGACGGGCTCTATGTTCCTCAGGGCGTTTATTATGTCCGTCGAGGTCGCATCGGAACCCAGTCCTGCGATGACGCCGTCAAGGTTGAGGGCATGCATCGAGTAGCGGATTACGTAGGACCATACGGCTATCTGGGCGCCGACATAGAAGAACTGGGCGACAACGCCCCATACATAGTTCCTGTTCTTTATCAGTCGTCCGAACGATCCCTTGACGTCGAGCTTTCCGGATTCGCGGAGAGCCGGCATTCTGGTAAGGGCAATCGCAAGGAGGATGACGAGCATCACGATGCCGAGGACAACGTAGGTCATCGTCACGGCGTTGAGTTCGCCTGCCTGGATGGCGGCGAGCTCCTCGGGGCTCATAGCCGCCCTTTCGGCAGCGGACTTGGTGTTGAGCTGGGAAAGGACGAACACCTGGGAGACCACTACACCGGTTATTGCGCCGAATGGATTGAAGGACTGGGCGAAATTAAGCCTCTGGGTAGCGGTCCTCTCGTCTCCGATAGCGCAGATGAACGAGTTCGTGGAGGTCTCGAGGATCGAAAGTCCGGAGAACAGAACGAATATCGCAAGAAGATAGACATAGAAGCCGAGGTTCACATTGACCGCTGAAACCTTCATTGCGGGATAGAACAGCAGGGCGCCTATCGCATACACGGCAAGGCCGAGCTGAACGCCGGACTTATAGGTATGTTTCTGGATGTACATGGCGGCAGGAACGGCGAGACAGCCGTATCCGAGGAAGTAGCATACGACCTGGATCCATGCGGTCTTCGCATCTGTAAGGCTCATGATCCTCTTGAAGGCGGCGAGCATCGTGTCCGTCATGTTGTTGGGAACGGCCCATGCAAAGAAGAGAATCGTAAGCAGCGCGAAAGCGAAGCCTATACCTTTGGGAATTACTCTGGGTTTTTCTTCGACCATGATTATTCTGCTTTGAATTTACCTGCGACCTCCTCGAGGCTGACTCCGAACACCTTGTCCGCAATTGCGGCAAGCATCTCCTCGGAACCCTCAAAGTGGATAGTATACTGAGTATGTGTCAGGGACTCGCCGGGAGCGAGGGCCGCGCCGGGAGACGAGGTCTCAATCTCGTAGAAGGGACCCTGGACGAAGCCGGTCTCGGTAGGGCCGTCATTGTAGGAGTTGATGACGTCACCGCCAAAAGCGTTGTCCTGATGGCCCCACTGGCCGTTAACGTAGTCCTTGTCTCCTTCAGGTACGGTGTACTTGAGGATGTTGAGGACCTTCTTCTCAGAATCATAGCTTCCGCAGATGTCCTTGGCGCTTCCGTCGGGAAGGCCGATCTTGGAGCGGTATTCACCGTCGATCTTGAAGTAGACCATGCCGTCCTCGAGGATGAGGCGGTCAGCGGGAACCTTCCCGAAGTATTCATCGTTGATGAGCTTGCCTTCGAAGTCCTTGTTGTAAGGGATGAAGACGGTAGTCGTCGGGGTGGGGTTGAAGGAGCCGAGGAGCCATACTGAAGGCAGACCGGTCTCTTTTGTCCAGGCCTCGGCGCCACCGTTGGTGAGGGTGTTGACAGTCTTGTAGGCAAGGGCGTTGACACCTTCGGGTATCTCTATTCCGAGAAGCTCGGCAAGAGCGGCGTTGTCTACAAGGGCGACAGTCCTTCTGACCTTGATGTCGAACTCATAGTCGGAAGCATTGGTCCAGTGGAGGTCTTTCGTGAAGACGACTTCCTTTTCATTCTGCGACTCGATGTCGTAGGCCTCGGTGTCGATTCCTGCGGGAACGACCCAGTTCTCATAGACCTGCTCGGCTCCTTTCTTGAAATACCAGGAGTTCGCGCCGCCCTCGGGGCCGATCCAGAAGCGCTCCTCACCACCGAAGGGGTTGAAGAAAGTGCTCACCTCGCCGGCGTCGATGAACTTGTAGTTTATCCAGCCGTAGCTTGCGCCTTTGTCACCTTTTGTAGTAGAAGTCATTACGCGGCCCTGCCATGCAGGTACCACCATGACCTTGGAAAGCCCGTCGTCGCTCTTGAGCTCGACGGTCCCGATTCCCTTGTCTGCAAGGTACTTGAGATCATATCCGTATGTTCCCATCTTGAAATTGGAATTGCTGCAGCAGCCGCTCAGTACGAGCGCTGCCACAGCAGTTATTATGGTTTTTCTAAACATGATGCACTATTTATAGATAGGTCCGTAGTTGTTGCAGGCGCGGAAGTCGGCGCCTTCCTTGTCCATTCCGAAGGCAGACCATGCAGAAGGTCTGAAGATCTTGTCCTCGGGTACGTTGTGCATGCATACCGGGATGCGGAGCATCGAGGCGAGGGTTATCATCTCGGCACCTACATGACCGTAGCTGATCGCGCCATGGTTGGCGCCCCAGTTGTTCATAACCGAATAGACGTCCTTGAAGGCGCCAACACCGGTAGTGCGGGGAGCGAAGAAGGTGGTGGGCCAGGTGGGGTCGGTGCGCTGGTCGATTATGTCAGTCACGTGCTGGGGTACGTTTACTGCCCATCCTTCGGCAATCTGGAGAACGGGGCCCTGACCTTTTATGAGGTTCAGACGGCACATCGTCATAGGCATCTCGCCCTGGGTGAAGAAGTGGGAGGACATTCCGCCGCCACGGAAGTAGAGGCGGTCTGCGGGCATCCATGTCGTAGCCTTGAGAGCGGCATCGACATCCTTTTCAGTGATTTCCCAGAAGGGCTTCATAACGGGCTCGCCCTTCTCGTTCTTCATCGCACCGGTAGCATCGAGGGTCGTCGAACCGGAGTTGATCAGGTGGATGAATCCGCCGGCGGCATTGCCGGTGAGGTCATATCCGGAGACTCTCTTGACAGCTTCGGGTGACCAGTAGGAGCGGACGTCGGAGAACATCTGGGCTCTGTTGGTGAGGAGCTGGAGGAAGAGCATCGTTATACCGTTGAGGGTATCGTTCTCGGTTGCGAAAGTGTAAGGAGGACGGATGCCGTTCCAGTCGAAGGAGGTGTTGAGCATGGCCTCGGAGAAGTCTCCGTCGGGCATGAAGTCGGTCCACTGGCGCTGGCCCTGGAATCCACCGACGATTGCGTTGTGGCCGCAGGCTTCCTCAGCGAAGCCCATGTCGGCGAGTTTCTTGTTGCCGACCATGAGGTCGCGGAAGATTATCGTCATCTTCACGATATAGTCCCATACCCTGTCGAGGTTGGCCCTGTCGTACTGGAGGTCCTCGCGGTTGTGGTCACGGCCTTCCCGGGTCTTGCAGTATTTCTCGACCCATGCCATAGCCTTCTCATATTCCTCGTGGTCATAGATGCCGAGGCGGACGCGGCGCTCGATCTCGGAGCAGTCGACATACTCGTTGCGCATGTTGAGATAGTCCTGGAAGAAGTCGGGAATAGGGGTGGAGCCGGCGATACCCATCGAAACGGAACCGATCGAGAGGTAGGATTTTCCCTTGAGCTGCATCGTGGCGACAGCGGCCTTTCCCCAGAGGAGGAGCTTCTCCCTTACATCGTCGGGAATCGAATTGTCCTCCTTGTCCTGGACGTGGCGGCCATAGATGCCGAAGGCGGGAAGGCCTTTCTGGTTGTGGCCGGCGAGGGCGGAGGCAAGATATACAGCACCGGGACGCTCAGTCTTGTTGAATCCCCATATTGCCTTGGGCCAGAGAGGGTCCATGTCGATGGTCTCGGCGCCATAGCACCAGCAGGGGGTTACAGAAATTACGGCTCCGACATTGTTCTGCTGGAATTTCTCAGTTGCAGCGGCAGCCTCGGCGACACCTCCGATAGTAGTATCGGCGATAACGCACTGGACGGGAGTGCCGTCGTTGTAGTGGAGCTCACTCTCATAAAGGGCGGCGACGCTCTTCGCCATACCCATTGTCATCTCCTCGAGAGACTCGCGGATTCCGCCGCGACGGCCGTCTATGA
>JAKSJS010000159.1 GCA_024398155.1 Bacteroidales bacterium
GAGGATTCCGTCGGCGGTCCAGTTGAGACCGGCACCGAGGCTTACGAACCAGTTGGCGTCTGCGCCGGCTTTCTCGTAAGGCCCGCGGACGATCTTGCCGTTTTCGTCACGGTTGCTGTCTTCCTGGGCGAAGACGGGGCTTGAGAAGGATACCGCTGCGACAAGCAGGGTAAGGAGGGCGATAGCGAATTTTTTCATTGTTGTATATTACTTTCGGTTTGTTTCTTTTTCGCGCCGGCAAAGGTATGTAATATTAATTGCAATTACAAAGTAATTTCAACTTTACACTTTGAACGGCTGGCGGCCGGCAATCGAACGCCCGAGGGTCAGCGAATCGGCGTATTCGAGGTCGTCGCCGAAGCCAAGGCCGCGGGCGAGGGTAGTGACCTTCACTCCGAGAGGGGATATCTGGCGGTAGATGTAGAAGGAGGTCGTCTCGCCTTCGACATCTCCGCTGAGGGCGAGGATGACCTCGAGGCTTTCGCCTCCTGCCTTTCCGATCCTATCTACCAGTTCACGTATGGTAAGGTCGGAGGGACCGATCCCGTTGATCGGGGAGATTATTCCTCCAAGTACATGATATACACCATGATACTGGCCGGTGTTCTCTATGCTCATGACGTCGCGGACACTCTCGACGACGCATATTGTCGAGTGGTCACGCCCCTTGTCGGAACATATCGGACAGAGGTCCGTGTCGGAGATCATACGGCACTCCCGGCAGTAGACGACGTCATCACGGAGGGCGTTTATCGCTTCGGTAAAGTGGTGGACATTCTCAGCGGGCTGGGAGAGGAGATGGAGGGCAAGGCGCAGGGCGCTGCGACGTCCTACTCCGGGCAGCCCGCTTATCGCGTCGACTGCATTTCCCAGGAGCTCGGAGGGGTAGTTTTCCTTGTACATCTTCTATCTGGAATGATAGGCGGCAAGGGCCTCTATCGGGGATTTGACGAATTTTACCACATTGAATCCGAACTCCTTGGCGGACTCCCTTACGAGCTCCTGACAAACGAGTCCGAAAGTCCCGACGACTCCGACGGGAAGGGACTTGTCGTAGGCATGGAGATTCCTTTCGGCAAAGGCCTTGAAACACTTCCTTGCAAGGTCCTTTG
Source organism: Bacteroidales bacterium (assembly GCA_024398155.1). Classification (GTDB taxonomy): domain Bacteria; phylum Bacteroidota; class Bacteroidia; order Bacteroidales; family UBA932; genus Cryptobacteroides. The sequence continues at coordinate 1,113 of JAKSJS010000159.1, forward strand.
CATAGGGGTCGGAAAGGTTCGCGGTGACGAAGGGGGCAAAGCTTGCGACCCAGGCCGAGGGCGTCTCGCTCCGGTATACCCTTCGGACTATGGAGGGGTAGTCGAGAGCTTCATTGTATTTATCTGTATACCAATCGTATAACTTCTCTTTAAGCGGGCTCGGAACAAGGTCTTTTATATAGTCGGACAGGAGCATTTTCCCAAGATGGGAAGCGCTGCCTTCGTCTCCGAGGATAAAGCCTCCGCAGCCTATGTGGCGGGCTATTCCCGAGCCGTCCCATTCGCAGCTGTTGGAGCCTGTCCCGAGGATGACGGCTATCCCGGCTTCATCTCCGAAAAGGGCCCGGCTTGCTCCTGTGAGGTCGCTTTCGCACTCCACCCGGGCCCCGGGGAAAAATCCTTCGAGCGTAGTTTTGAAATCTGGGCCGATGACGCCAGCCCCATAAAAGAAGATCTCGTCGGGCTCGGCTCCTCCGAGACGGTTCTTCACGTCCCAGAGTATCGGGCTTATGGAATCAGCCCCCATAACTGCGGGATTGATCCCGCCGCTCTGGAGGCTAATGGTGGTTTCCTTCCCTTCAAGGAGGCGCCAGTCTGTTTTTGTGGCGCCGCTTTCTGCAATCAGTCTTGTCATTCTTCTGCGGTAAGTTCAAGGGCGATAAGTTCGCGTTTCATCTGTTTGCCAAGCGCGTATTCACCGAAGTCGAAAGCATTGAATACGAAGAGGTCGCGGCCGTTGAAGATCGTGTCGAAGGCGGCCTCATAGGCTTCTTCCACGGCCTGGATGCACTCTTTGGGGATTATTCTGTGGCAGGGGACTATGAAGGCCATCGGGTTGCGGCCGACGGCATGGGCGACGGCCCTGAGGCCGGGGCGGTTGCCGCATATCGTCGCGAACTCGGAATAGCTCATCATCCTTGTCTTCTCCCCGTTGTGGGCGAGTTTGAAAAGCTCGGTCCAGACATGTTTCTGGAAGTCGGTGCCGTAGAATACGACATCGTCGAGGGTGAGCGTGCGGCCAAGGGCGACGAGCTCGCCGGTCGTTATCTTCGATGTCGAAATCGTTTCGATATCCTTCACCCCGTTCTTCCTGAAGAAGTCGAGGAGTTTTCCGAGGCCGTCCAGATCGAGGGTTACCGAGGCTATTTTCCCGTTTACGCGGGTAACTACCCAGCGGAGGGAGTCGAGGTCTATTTCTGCGTGTTTCATAAGCACTTGACTTTAAGACCCCGAAAGTTAGCTATAAATTCCGGAACGTCGAAGAAGAGACCGCTAAAAAATTTGATTTTTACAGAATTGTCCTTACTTTTGCGGGCTATCTAGAGCGAAGATAGCCTGGTACGGAATGTCTAACCTCTCCGGCGCGACTGGGCCGGAAACAAAAATAGGGATGATATGATCTCCATTTTCTACAAAACGAATGGCCAGATATTGGTTTCCCAGTCTGAAACTTCTTTCGAGCAGCTCCAGCCTAAGGACATAGTTTGGATCGACCTCTTCTCCCCTTCGGGCGACGAAAAGAGGGCGACGGAGAATTTCCTCGGGATGACCCTCCAGACAAGGGCCCAGGCCGAGGAGATCGAGTCCTCATCCCGTTTCTCCGAGACCGATGAGGCGATCTTCGCGAACACGAACTTCATCATTCCCGGTCCTGAGGAATACGATCTCGAAACCGTTTCCTTCATCATCACCGAACAGGGCGCGCTCACCACAATACGTGAGTGCCCGCTCCGCTCCCTGACCGATCTCCAGAGGCGCATCCAGGCCTTCCCCAAGAGCTATTCCAGCGGTTTTGTCGTCTTCATGTCGATACTCGAGCAGAGGGTCGACCTCGACGCCGATATCGTCGAGCTCATGAGCAAGGAGATAGCCCAGTACAGCCGCAAGGTCAACCTCGGTGAGGATATTAACGAAGAGTTCCTCCTCGACATCAACCAGCTCCAGGAGAACACGATGCTTGTCCGCGAGAACATTGTCGACAAGCAGAGGACCATCTCCGGCCTCGTCAAGAGTGACATCTTCCCCCGCGAGTTCACCGAGCGCCTCGACGTTACCCTGAAGGATATTTCCTCCCTCATCAACCATACGAACTTCTCCTTCGAAAGGCTCGAATACCTCCAGGACACTGTAATCGGTATCATCAACCTCGACCAGAACAAGATCATGAAGGCTTTCACCCTCGTCTCGCTCCTTCTTATGCCGCCGACCCTCATCGCGAGCTTCTTCGGAATGAACATCAATTTCGGGTCCTGGCTGAGCGCCAATCCATGGGCCTGGGCGGCGATTACCGGCCTTATGATCATATCCTTCGCCGCTATCCTGCTCGTATTCAAGCACAGGAAGATGCTCTAATTTTTCGAATATCTTTAGATATTAATTTGCAAATACCGAAAACAATCCATAATTTTGCGCGCTTTTTGACCGAAGGCGCGCTTTTTTTCGCCCGAGGCAGGCACAGAACATAATGTACAACCCACTAGTTAAAATCAAAAACAATTAGTATGGAAGAAAACAAAGTAATCGCAGCTGAGGAAACTCCTGCAGTTGTTGAGGAAACCAAGAAGGCTCTCCTCAACGCATCAGTAGCCCCCGAGGAATTCGACTGGGACGCCTTCGAGAACGAGGACGTTTACGGTGAGGACAAATCCGACGTGGAGGCAAAGTACGACGCCACTCTCTCAAAGGTAGTCGAGGGCGAAGTAATTGAAGGAACCGTTACCGCCATCTCCAAGAGAGAGGTTCTTGTCAACATCGGTTACAAGAGCGAAGGCGTCATCATGGCTCCCGAGTTCCGTTACAATCCCGACCTCAAGATCGGTGACACTGTAGAGGTTCTTGTAGAGAACACCGAGGACCGCAAGGGTCAGCTCGTTCTCTCCCACCAGAAAGCCCGTCAGCTGCGCTCCTGGTACGAGGTTAACGCTGCGTTCAACGATAATGAGATCGTCAAGGGTTCTGTCAAGACCAGT
>JAKSJS010000016.1 GCA_024398155.1 Bacteroidales bacterium
TCGAAATCGAGAAAATAGGCCTCACAAGGCCGCGGGACGTACTTTATGACAGGATAAACCGCCGCGTCGACCGGATGATGGAAGAGGGACTTTTCGAGGAGGCCTCCGCCCTGTATCCCGACCGGGAGCTCGCCGCTCTCCAGACGGTCGGATACCGGGAGATCTTCGACCATATAGACGGTAAGACGGACCTTCCGACGGCCGGCGAACTTATAAACCGCACCCCCCGCCACTGCGCCAAGCGCCGGGTAAGCTGGTGGGGACGTGACAACGGGATCAGGTGGATGGAAATCGATTAAACCGGGGCCCGGTTTTTGCGTCTAAAGCAAAAGTTGTTATATTTGGAAAATTTTAGGAAAATGAACTTCAGAAGAATCATTGCCGTCGCAGTCTTTGCCATCGCAACCGTAGCCGCCTTCGGCCAGTCCCTCTCCCCCGAAACAATCGCAAAGCGTGAGCGCAGGAAGAACCTTGTAGTCAAGGAATGGAACACTGACGCCAAGACCCAGACAAGATGGCTTGACCACGTGACGACCTACGACGAGTTCGGACGCAAGATCGAAGAGATAGAGTACGCCTCCTACGGCCAGAAATGGAGGGAGACCTACGAGTACGGCGAGCATGACAAGATCGTAAAGGAAGTCGAGTATGACGACCGCAACAAGCCTGTCGCAATCCGCAAGTACGAATACAACTCCGACTTTACCAAAAAGAAGCAGTACAACTATGCCCCGAACGGGAAGCTGCTTACGGTAAAGGTCTTCGAGTACATATACCAGGAAGCCGAATAGATGATATCCGAGAGTCTTCCCGCCATCATGAGAATGGAGCCCATCACCCTTGAGGAGATGGACTCCATAAAACTTATGAACCGGGTCGACACGAAGTTCCTGACGACCGAGGAGACGCTCGAGAAGGCTCTCGCGATGGCCGCCGGCGAAGGCTATCGCATCCTCGTCACTGACGGCTTGAGGATCAGCCCCTACGACACTCTTTATTACGACACGCCGGAGCTCCGGATGTATACCGAGCACCGCCGGAAGAAGCTGACCCGCAAGAAAGTCCGCGTGCGCACCTATGTCGCGAGCGGGATCACCTTCCTCGAAGTCAAGAGGAAGAACAACAAGGGTCGCACGAAGAAGAAGAGGATGGAGGTGCCCTCCGGCGAGATGACGGATTTCCGCTCGGACGCGGCGGCATGCGCCTTCCTCCTCGAGAAATCCGGCTACGCCGCCGGAGACATAGCCCCCAGGCTCTATACCCGTTTCCATAGAATCACCCTCGTCAATCCGGAAAAGACGGAGAGGCTCACTGTCGACATGTCGCTCGAGTTCGAGAACTTCTCGAGCGGGATGAAGGTCTCCCTCGGGCCCGCCGTCATAATAGAGCTCAAGCAGGACGGACTTGCCGACTCCCGCATCCGCCATATCCTCAACGAACTTAGGGTGAAACCCGCGAGGGTAAGCAAATACTGCATCGGCACCGCGCTGGCCGAGCCTTCGGCACGGCCCGGGCGCTTCGCCGAGAAGATACGCTACATAGAAAAACTTACCGGAACAAAAATATTGAACTGATATGCTACTGACTACCATTCTCCAGGCCCTGCCTGATTTCGACCCGTCCATCGCCGAGGAATTCGGCTATGAGGTGACCCAGGGCGCAAGCTTCCTCGGAGTGGCCCTCTTCGAGAGCCAGACCCTCCTTTCGCTGCTGCTGCGCTTCTCCTTCAACATCCTCATAAGCTGGATCATCGTCCACTTCCTCTACTACAGGAAGAACGGCCGCAAGGACTACTACCTTACGCTCATGCTCTTCTCCGGAGCAATGTTCCTGCTTATCTTCCTCATGGAGAGCGTCAAGCTCCAGATAGGCCTCACCCTCGGTCTCTTCGCCATCTTCGGCGTGATCCGCTACAGGACGGAGACTGTGCCGGTACGCGAGATGAGCTATCTCTTCACTATCATAACCGTTGCCGTCATCAACGGCCTTGCGTCCAACACCTCGTATGCAGTCCTCGTGATTGCGAACCTCCTCCTCGTAGGGCTGATCTTCGTGCTCGAGGCCTTCCGCGGCTCGCGTCATACCTCGACAAAACTCGTCCTCTACGACCGCATCGAGAACATAGTCCCCGAAAGGAAGGACGAGCTCAAGGCTGACCTCGAGAAGAGGCTCGGCTTCGAGGTCCTCGACTTCGAGATCGGCCATGTGGACTTCCTCAAGGACTCCGCATTCATCAAGGTCACCTACAATCTGGAGGCCGGCAAAACCGGATCCATCGACACTGTTACGAGAGCTAAGGATTATACTGAACAGTAGCATTATGAAAAGGAAACTTCTTCTTGCCGCGGCGCTACTTTGCGCCATGTCCTTCGGACTTTCCGCAGAGACGGAGACGACCGAGAAGGACGGTGTCGCATATTCCAATGAGGATGCAGCATTCGCCGCTTCAGGCCGCTTCTCGGCCGGCGCCGAGTTCAAGATCGCGCGCGGCCTCAAAGTGTCAGTCGCCGAGGAGCTGCGCCTGCGTTACAAGGAAGGCGCCCTGAGCCAGGGCCTCGACCGCCTCTACACTTCCGTAGGTCTCTCTTACAAGCCCATCGAATACCTTAGGATAGGTCTCGGATACGACTTCATCAATGTCTGGAAGATGAAGAACATATACGCGGACGAGGAGAAGACCATCGTCAGCGAAGTGGACAAGTACAACCAGATGCGCCACCGCGTGAGCTTCGACCTGACAGGAATCTACAAATACCAGGCATGGCAGTTCAGCCTCCGCGAGAGAATCCAGATGACCCATATGGTCGACCCCTATCTCGACACTTTCGAGGAAGCCCGCAACGCCCTCGCCCTCAAGAGCCGCTTCAAGGTATCATATTCCGCAAGGACAATTCCCCTCAAGCCCTATTTCTCCGCGGAACTGAGGAATACCCTCAACTCCGTTGACATCGAAAGTTCCTCCTTCGAGAGGGTCACCAAGAAAAGCGGAGACCGTCTGGTAATGCTCTCTCCTGACTATGCGGACGCCTACGTCGACCGCATCAGGCTGGAGCTCGGAACCGAGTGGCTCCGCGACAGCCACAACACCCTCGACTTCTACCTACTCTACGACTACGGCTTCGAGAAGAAGGTCAAGGTATCGGCTGAGAAACGTTACCTCAAGTCCGTCACAGGATGCCCCAGCAACACTATTGCCCTGGGCATCGCCTACACCTTCGGCATGTAGTCAAGTCCCTGTACTTCAGCTACATACGCAAAACCGGCGCCGGATTTTCCGGCGACGGTTTTATTTAAACGCCTTGTACTCAATTAGTTAAGTAGCAGACTAGAAGGGAAGGTCGTCGTCCGCGGGAGTGCCGAAGTCGTCAAAGGCGGTCGGTGCGGGAGCGGCGGGGGCGAAGCCGGCCGGGACGGAGTCCCAGGACGGCGCGGGAGCCGCGGCGGGAGCTCCGTAAGCGGGCGCAGCCGCGGGAGCGGGAGCTGCGGGGGCGGCATAGGCCGGAGCAGCGGGCTGCTGGTCAGCCCAGACATGCTCGAGCCTCCACACCCTTATGTCGGTGTACCAACGACCGTTGAACTCACGGCTCGAAGGACGGAGCGAGGCTTTTACCTGGTCTCCGACCTTGAATTTCTGGAGGTCGGCCACTGCTTCCTCACCCCACACGTTGAAGACTACCTGGGTCGGGAATTTGCCGTCCTGGTACTCAACGATGAATTCCTGTTTTGCCCAGGCGCCGCGGGCTGAAGTGCCGCGGGTCTCGGGAAGCAGGCGTACTATCTTGCATTCTAACTCTAGTGCCATAATCTCTTTACGGGTTTAAAAAAGGGGCCCCCTGAAAGGAGAGCCCCTTCTGAATATTCCTTAAGAATTATTCCTCGACGGGTTTCTTGCCGATCTTGGTGACCTCGACGTCGAAGATAAGGGTGGAACCGGCCTCGATCTTGCCGCTCTTGCGCTCGCCATAACCGAGCTCAGCGGGGATGAAGAGCTGGATCTTACCACCTTCACCAACGAGCTGGAGACCTTCAGTCCAACCCTTGATAACGCGGTTGAGCATCATCTTGACAGGCTCGCCTTCGTTCTGGTCGAATACGGTGCCGTCAATGAGGGTACCCTTGTAGTTTACCCATACGGTGTCGGCAGCGGCGGCGCGAACCTCGTTGCCTTCCTCGATGATCTTGTACTGGAGCTCGCTCTCGCCGACCATCTTGACCTCTACGCCGTCAGCGAGTTTGTTCTTTGCGAGGAAAGCCTCACCCTCAGCCTTGTTGACAGCTGCGGTATAGGCGCTCTTCTTCTCGATGAACTGACCGAAGATGCGGTTCATCTCGGTGGGAGCGATCTTGAACTGGTCGTTGAATCCCTCGTCGTTCATGTCGCCTTCGGATTTGATGAAGTCCATCATACCCTTCTTGATCTGGGCGAAGTTGAGGTCCTCACCGAAGCCGTTGGCTTTGATGAAATAACCGAAGTTGATACCGATGAGATAGCTGGCGGAGTCAACCTCAGCGGCAGTAGGGAGTTCAACGTCTACCTTGGGGGCGTTGTTGCAGGCAGCAGCCATTGCGAGTGCGAGGGCTGCGGCGGCGATGAATTTGATTGCTTTCATAATTGTTTGTTATTGTATTTTGTTTGTGTTATCTTTTAAAAGTACCCTGCTTGGGTAAGCCGGGTGCAAATATACGATTTACTATGAAAAAACAGATATTATTTTTTGACGGAGTTAAAATTAATCTCTAACTTAGAGGAAAATATCGGTAATATGGCTATTGATTCATCGACACTGCATTCCAAATTGAAGGAGTTCTTCGGATACGACACCTTCAAGGCCGGCCAGGAAGAGATAATACAACATCTTATTTCGGGAGGCAATGCTTTCGTTCTGATGCCTACCGGCGGAGGCAAGTCCCTCTGCTACCAGCTCCCCGCCCTTGTGATGGAGGGGACCGCGATAGTCATCTCCCCGCTTATCGCCCTGATGAAGAACCAGGTCGACGCGATACGCGGATTCGTCTCCGGCAACGAGGGGATAGCCCATTTCCTCAATTCCTCCCTCTCCCGCCAGCAGATAGACGAGGTCAAGAATGACCTCCTTTCCGGTGAGACAAAGATTCTCTACGTCGCTCCCGAATCCCTTACCAAGGCCGAGAACATCGCCCTGCTGAAGGAGATAAAGATCTCCTTCTATGCGGTTGACGAGGCTCACTGCATCTCCGAGTGGGGCCATGATTTCCGTCCCGAATACCGCCGCATCCGCTCTATAGTAGAAGAGATATGCGTCGCCCCGATAATCGCCCTTACGGCGACTGCGACCCCCAAGGTCCAGAGCGACATCCAGAAGAATCTCGGCATGATGGACGCGAAGGTCTTCAAGTCCTCCTTCAACCGCCCCAACCTCTACTACGAGATCCGCGACAAGTCCGACGCAAAGAGGGACATAGTCCGTTTCCTCCGCCAGAATCCCGGCAAGAGCGGCATCATCTACTGCCTCAGCCGCAAGAAGGTCGAGGAGATCGCCGAGTTCCTCTCGATCAACGGCTTCAGGGCGATACCCTACCATGCCGGCCTCGACGCAAAGACAAGGGCCGAGAACCAGGACATGTTCCTCAATGAGGAGGTTGACGTAATAGTCGCGACGATAGCCTTCGGCATGGGCATAGACAAGCCCGACGTACGCTTCGTTATCCACTACGACATCCCCAAGAGCATAGAAGGCTACTACCAGGAGACCGGACGCGCCGGCCGTGACGGCAAGGAAGGCCTCTGCATAACCTTCTACAGCCACAAGGACATAGAGAAGCTCGAGAAGTTCATGCAGGGAAAGCCCGTCTCCGAGCAGGAGATCGGCCGCCAGCTCCTCGCCGAGACCGTCGCCTACGCCGAGTCCAACCAATGCCGCAGGAAGCTCCTCCTCAACTACTTCGGCGAGGAGTATGACTCTCCCAACTGCGGCTGCTGCGACAACTGCCTCCACCCGAAGAAACAGTTCGACGGCAAGGAGGAGATGAGCCTCATAATCGAGCTCATAAATTCCCTTCCCGAGCATTTCCAGGCCGCCCACCTCGCCGGTATCCTTGCCGGAGAGGACAGCAGCATAATCAAGTCCTACCGCCACGACAAGCTCGAGCTCTTCGGAGCCGGCAGCGACCATACGACCCACTTCTGGGCCGACATCATCCACCAGGGCCTCATCCTCCATCTCCTCGACAAGGAGATCGAGTCCTACGGCCGCATGTGGGTGACCCCTCTCGGAGACGAGTTCGTGAAGAATCCCCATACCCTCATGCTTACCGAGGACCGCGAGTTCCAGGAGGTCGAAGAGGATGAGGAGGACCCCCAGGCCTCCCGCGGAGGCGGCGGGGGCGACGACACCCTCCTTGCGATGCTCAAGGACCTCCGCAAGGATGTCGCCCGCCGCAAGGGCCTCCAGAGCTGGGTCGTCTTCTCGGACGCCTCCCTCGAGGACATGTCGATCATGTACCCCATAACCCTCGACGAGCTCAAGAACTGCCAGGGTGTCGGCGAAGGCAAAGCCCGCAAGTTCGGAGCTGATTTCATAAGCCTCATCGCCAAATATGTCGAGGAGAACGAGATCACCCGTCCCGACGACTTCGTGATAAAGTCCGTCGTCAACAAGAGCCAGAACAAGGTCTACATAATCCAGAGCATTGACCGCAAGCTCGACCTCGAGGACATAGCCTCCGCCAAGAACCTCGAGATGGACCAGCTCCTCGACGAGCTCGACATGATTGTGAGCTCCGGAACGAAACTCAACCTCAATTACTATATAGAGCGCAACATAGACGAGGACATAGTCGACGAGATCTACGACTACTTCCGGAACGACGCCGCAAGCGACTCGTTCGAGGAGGCGAAGAAGGAGCTCGGGGACGACTACGAAGACATCGAGATACGTCTTGTAAGGCTCAAGTTCCTTTGTGAAGTCGCTAACTAAAATATGACAAGAATATGATTACCTACGGATTCAAAAAAAATCTCTCCCCCCTTCTGAGATGCCTCATAGCCCTCGCGCTCGGCGTAATCCTCCTCGTATGGGGTAAGTCATTCTTCAAGACGGTCATCATAATCGTGGCCGCCGTACTCGCCCTTGCCGGCATAGTCCGGATCGTTATGGGCGCCCTCAAGAAGAACGCCGAAAAGAAGCCCCTGATTGTGAACGGAGCGATAGACATCGCTATTGCGATCCTCACCCTGATCTGCGCGACGGCCTTCACTGACGCCCTGATCGTGATCCTCGGCGTAGCGATCCTCGTGTTCGCCGTCTACCACATAGTCGTCGTGCTTAGTGTCGCCAAGTATGCCGGAAAGAAGACCTTCTACTGGCTTGTACCCCTTATCGTATCCTTCCTCGCCGCTATAACGATGATCATGTACAAGAGCGAGATTGTAGGATATGTAGCCGGAGCGACCCTCGTAATCTACGCGATAACCGAGATCGCCTCCATGATCAATGTAAAGAAGGCCATCAAGGCGCGTGAGGCCGCCAAGGCTCCCGCCGCTGAAGAGCCCGCAGTCGTCGAGGAGCAGCCCGCAGCTGCTGAAGAACAGCCCGCAGAAGAAACACCGGCAGAAGAAGAGAAGTAGAAGATGATTCCGCAGGAAACAGTAGCAAGGATCCTGGACCTTACGAGGATAGAAGAAGTCCTCGGGGACTATATTTCGTTGAAGAGGAAGGGCGCAAACCTTTGGGCTTGCTGCCCTTTCCACAACGAAAAGACCCCCTCTTTCTCTGTCTCGCCGGCGAAGGGTTTCTACAAGTGTTTCGGGTGCGGAAAGTCCGGCTCAACCGTCAGCTTCCTGATGGAGCATGAAGGCATGAGCTATGTCGAGGCGATTAAACACCTCGGCGCGAAATACGGTGTCGAGGTCGTGGACAAGGAGGAGACTCCCGAGCAGATAATCGCGAACAAGAGGAAGGAGAGCCTTGTACTCGTCTCCGAGTTCGCGGAGAAGTTCTTCCAGCAGAATCTCGACACTGATGAGGGCAGGACCCTCGCGCGGGCCTACTATGCCTCGCGCGGGATAGAGGACGGGACTATAGAGCGCTTCGGCCTCGGCTGGGCTCCCTCGAAGGCCTCGAAGTCCTTTACCGAGACAGCCCTCGAGGCCGGCTACAAGGAGGAATATCTCGTAGCTACCGGCCTTACGGTGAAGAAGGATGACGGAACCCTTTATGACCGCTTCCGCGAGAGGGTCATGTTCCCCATCCATGACGTCCGCGGACGCGTGATAGCCTACAGCGGCCGCACCCTCCGCTCCGACAAGGAGATTGCCTAATACGTCAAGTCCCCCGAGAGCGAGATCTATGTGAAGAGCAACGCGCTCTTCGGCATCTATCTGGCCAAGAGCGAAATAAGCCGGCTTGACAAGTGCATCCTCGTCGAGGGCAACGTCGATGTCGTCTCGATGCACCAGCTCGGCATCCGCAATGTCGTCGCCTCCTGCGGAACTTCCCTCACAATAGAACAGATACGGCTCATAAAGCGCTTCACCGACAATGTGACCATCATGTATGACGGCGACGGAGCCGGAGTGCATGCCGCCGAAAGAGGCATCGGCATGATCCTCAAGGAGAGGATGAACGTGCGCGTTGTCTTCCTTCCCGAAGGCCAGGATCCCGACGATTTCGCTAGGAAACATACTCTCGAGGAAGTGCGTGAGTTCATCAGCGAAAACGAGCAGGACTTCATCTCCTTCAAGGCCGACCGCCTGATGAAGGAGGCCGAGAACGACCCGATCAGGAAGGCCGGTCTGATAACGGACATCGCCGATACGATAGCTCTCGTCGACGACCAGATCCAAAGGAGTGTCTATGTCCAGAGCTGCGCCGCCAAGTTCGGCGTTTCTGAAGACGTGCTCCACAGAAGGATCAATGCGACAAGGACAAAGAACTTCGAGGACGCCCGCAAGGAAAACGGCGGAACCGTCTCCATACCCGGCGCCGACTATGTCGTGAAGGCCAGCGAGCCCGCTCCGGCGGCTCCCCAGCCGGCGAAGGCTTCCATGAAGCCCGCCGACAGGGCCCTTGACGCCGCCGAACGCGGTCTGCTCTTCTATGTGCTCCGCTACGGACGCGAGCTGCTCCGCTTCGATCCTTCGAGCCCCTGCTACCGTCCCGAAGGCCCCCAGACAGTCCTCGATTTCATTGACGGAGTCCTGATGGCCGACGAGATGGTCTTCTCCGACGAGGTCTGCCAGAGAGCCTACGACAAGTATGTCGGGATGTTCGACAGCGAGCCCGTCCTCGACCAGGACACTATCGTAAGAAGGCTCCTCGACGGCGAAGACCGCGAGGTCGCAGGACTGGTTTCCGACATCGCGCTTGAAAAACATGAGCTTTCTGTTAAAAAATTTCAGAGCTCGCTTACTGCACTTTCAACACAACTGGTTAAATTTGTACCCGAATCTCTTCTGGTTTACCAGAAGGCCAAGGTAGAGAAGGATATCGCCGACCTTACCGCGTCGATGAAGGACGCCCCGGAAAAGGCCGACGTGATCCTTCGCGAACTTGTGGAACTGAACAGAATAAAGAGGGACCTCAGCGAGGACCTCGCGAACATGAACAGATAAAAGGAAGAATGGAAAACAAGAATTACAGGAGAACCCTGGTTACCTGCGCCCTTCCCTATGCGAACGGGCCCGTCCACATAGGCCATCTCGCCGGAGTGTATGTTCCGGCCGACATCTATGTCAGGTACCTGAGAATGAAGGGAGAGGAAGTATTGTATGTATGCGGCTCCGACGAACATGGAGTCCCCATCACGATCAAGGCCCGCCAGAAAGGCGTCAGCCCCCAGGATATTGTCGATGAATACCACGCAATTATAGACAGGAGCTTCAAGGACCTCGGAATCAATTTCGACGTCTACGGCCGCACCTCCTCCAAGATCCATGAGGAGACCTCGTCGGCCTTCTTCAAGAAGCTCTATGACGAAGGCAAATTCATAACTAAGGAGAGCGAGCAGTACTACGACCCCGAGGCGAAGACCTTCCTCGCCGACCGCTACATCGTCGGAACCTGTCCCAAATGCGGCGCCGAGGGCGCCTATGGTGACCAGTGCGAGAAATGCGGCTCCACCCTCTCTCCCGAGGAACTCATAAACCCCAAGTCGAAGCTCTCCGGTGCCGAGCCGATAAAGAAGAAGACGACCCACTGGTATCTTCCCCTCCAGGACTACGAGAACTGGCTCCGCGAATGGATACTCGAAGGCCATAAGGAATGGCGTCCCAACGTCTACGGCCAGGTAAAGAGCTGGCTCGACGGCGGCCTCCAGCCCCGCGCCGTGACCCGCGACCTCGAATGGGGCGTGCCCGTACCCGTCGAGGGCGCCGAGGGCAAGGTCCTCTACGTATGGTTCGACGCGCCTATCGGCTATATCTCCAATACCCGCGAAATACTCCCCGACAGCTGGGAGAAATGGTGGAAGAGCCCCGACACGAAACTTGTCCACTTCATCGGCAAGGACAACATCGTCTTCCACTGCATAGTATTCCCCTCCATGCTCAAGGCCTACGGTGACGGCTACATCCTCCCCGAGAACGTGCCCGCCAACGAGTTCCTCAACCTCGAGGGCGACAAGATCTCGACCTCCCGCGGATGGGCCGTATGGGCGCATGAGTACGTCAGGGACTTCCCCGGCAAGGAGGATACGCTCCGCTATGTCCTTACCGCCAACGCCCCCGAGACGAAAGACAACGACTTCAGCTGGAAGGACTTCCAGGCCCGCAACAACAGCGAGCTCGTCGCGATTTTCGGAAACTTCGTAAACCGCGCCGTGGTCCTCACCCATAAATACTTCGACGGCAAGGTTCCCGCCTGCGGGGAACTCGAGCCTATAGACCGCGAGACTCTCGAGGCCCTTCCCGCAATCAAGGAAGCCATCGAGAAGAACATCGAATCCTACAAGTTCCGCGAGGCCCTCAAGGAGGCCATGAACCTCGCCAGGATTGGCAACAAATACATCTCCGACACCGAGCCCTGGAAGGTCGCGAAGACCGACCTCGCAAGGACCGCCACGATCCTCAACATATCCCTCCAGATATGCGCCAGCCTCGCAATAGCCTTCGAGCCCTTCACTCCCTTCGCCGCTGAACGGCTCCGCCGGATGATAGGCTCACCTCTCGACTGGAATCTCCTCGGCAGGGCCGACATCCTTCCCGTCGGAGCCGCCCTCAAGGAGGCCGAGCTGCTCTTCACGAAGGTCGAGGACGCTGAGATCGACGCACAGATCGAAAGGCTCGCAAAGATCAAGGCCGAGCGCGAGGCCGCCGAAAAGGCAGCCGCCGACGCCGAGGCAGCAAAGAGAATAGAACCCCAGAAAGAGGAATGCTCCTTCGAGGACTTCGAGAAGATGGACATAAGGACAGCGACTGTCCTCGAGGCGGAGAGGGTCCCCAAGACAGACAAGCTCCTCAAGCTCACTATAGACACCGGCATCGACCAGAGGACGATAGTATCCGGAATAGCCGAATACTACTCCCCCGAGGAGATGGTCGGCAAGCAGATATGCATCCTCGCGAACCTCGCCCCCAGGAAGATCCGCGGCATCGAATCCAAGGGTATGATCCTCATGGCCCGTCAGGGAGACGGCAGGATGAGGTTCGTGACCCCTCAGGAAACCCTTGCCAACGGAGCGACGATAGGATAGGATGGTAAGGGACACCTACAGGACTGTGGCCTCGAGAAGCGAAGGGCTGTTCAAGGACAACGGCAGCCGCTTCATAGCTCTGGCCTACCCTGTTGAGACTCCCGAGGAAGTGAAGGCGATAGTCGACGGCCTCAGGAAGGAGTACCACGACGCACGCCACCACTGCTTCGCCTACAGGCTCGGAGTCGAGGGCGCGGAGTTTCGCGCAAGCGACGACGGAGAGCCCGCCGGAAGCGCCGGGCGCCAGATCCTGGGTCAGATAGACTCTAAAGGCCTGAGCGACACTATAGTGGTAGTGGTAAGGTACTTCGGAGGCATAAAGCTCGGGATACGAGCACTGAGACGGGCCTATAAGACCTCGACAGCCGAAGCTCTTGAAAATGCTGAAATCATCGACAAGGTAGCCCGGAAAAGGGTAAGGCTCTCCTTCGGATACCTCGCGATGAACGACGTGATGAAGCTCGTCAAGGACAATGAGGCGGACGTAAAGTCCCAGTCCTTCGACCTTGACTGTGAAATGGAAGTCCTCGTACGGCTCGCCTCCCTCGACGCCTTCGTCGAAGCGGCCGCCGGTATCGGTGGATGCAAAGTGGAAATTATTGATTAACTTTTTATAAACAACACTTAACAAAACAATGAAAAAAGTTCACAACTTCAACGCAGGACCCTGCGTCCTCCCCAAACAGGCGATTGACGCCGCTATCGAAGCTCTCAAGGATTTCGAAGGAACCGGAATGCCCGTAATCTCCGTTTCCCACAGAACCAAGGAATGGGAAGCAGTGATGGACGAGTGCCGCGCCCTCTGGAAAGAGCTCCTCAACATCCCCGACACCCATGAGGTCATCTTCCTCGGCGGTGGTGCCTCGATGGGCTTCCTCTATGTCGTAGAGAATCTCCTGAACAAGAAAGCCGGCTACCTCGAGACCGGCGTATGGGCCAAGAAAGCCCTCAAGGAAGCCAAAGGCCTCGCTCCCCAGTTCGGTGCCGAAGCCTTCGCTGTAGCCTCCTCTGCCGACACTACCTACAACTACATCCCGAAAGGATACGAGATCCCTACGGACCTCGACTACTTCCATATCACAACGAACAACACCATCTACGGAACCGAGATCCGCTATGACATGGACTGCCCCGTTCCCCTCGTCGCAGATATGTCCTCCGATATCATGTCCCGTCCCGTCGATGTAAGCAAGTATGCCGTAATCTACGGTGGTGCCCAGAAGAATGTCGGCCCTGCCGGCGTAATGTTCGCCATCGTCCGCAAGGACATCCTCGGCAAGGTTGACCACTACATCCCCACAATGCTCAACTACCAGACCCATATCGACGGCGGCTCCATGTTCAACACCCCTCCCGTATTCCCCATCTTCGTCATGAAGGAGACCCTCAAGTGGCTCAAGGGCATCGGCGGAGTCGAGGCCATCAACAAGCTCAACGTCGAGAAGGCCGAAATGCTCTATAACGAGATCGACCGCAACCCTCTCTTCGTAGGTACCGCAGCCAAGGAGGACCGCTCCATCATGAACGTCTGCTTCGTAATGGCTCCCGGCTATGAGACCCTCCAGGACGAGTTCCTCGCCTTCGCGAAGGCCAACGGCATGGTCGGCGTAAAAGGCCACAGGAGCGTCGGCGGTTTCCGTGCCTCCATCTACAACGCCTGTCCCAAGGAGAGCGTCCAGGCCCTCATAGACTGCATGCAGGAATTTGAAAAGCTTCACAAATAAATCCCCGATCAATGAAAATCTTACTCGCAACCCAGAAACCCTTCGCTGCAGCCGCAGTGAACGGAATAAAGAAGATCGCCGAGGAGAACGGACATGAGCTCGTCCTTCTCGAGAAATATGCCGAGCAGCCCTATTTCGTAGCCGCCGTCGCCGACGTTGACGCCATCATCGTCCGCTCCGACAAGGTCACCGCCGAAGTGGTCAAGGCCGCTCCCAAGCTCAAGATTGTCGTACGTGCCGGTGCCGGCTTCGACAACCTCGACCTCGCCGCCTGCACTGAAGCCGGCGTCGTCGCCATGAACACCCCCGGCCAGAACAGCAATGCGGTAGCCGAGCTCGCTATAGCCATGATGATCTTCATGGCCCGCACCCAGTTCACTCCCGCCACCGGTTCCGAGATCGAAGGCAAGACCGTCGGTATCCAGGCCTTCGGCAACGTCGGCCGCCTTGTAGGCAAGAAGGCCGCCGCCCTCGGCATGAAGGTCAAGGCTATCGATCCCTTCCTCTCTTCCGAGCAGATCGTAGCCGGAGGCGCCGAGCCCGCCGCCTCCCTCGAGGAACTCTATTCAAGCTGCAACTATGTCTCGATCCATATCCCCGCCACTCCCCAGACAATAAAGAGTATCGGATATGACCTCATCACAAAGATGCCCAAGGGCGCCACTCTCGTGAATACCGCCCGCAAGGAAGTCATCGACGAGGAAGGCCTCGAGAAGGCCCTCGAGGAGCGTCCCGACCTCAAGTACATAACCGACGTTGCTCCCGACAACCTCGCCGCCCTCCAGGAGAAATTCGGTCTCCGCGTATTCGCGACTCCGAAGAAGATGGGTGCCCAGACCTCCGAGGCCAACGTCAATGCCGGACTTGCCGCCGCCCGCCAGATATGCGATTTCTTCGCCACGGGCAATACGAAATTCCAGCTCAACAAGTAATAATGCTTTAAAAGTATGGTAAGAGTAAAACCGTTTGCGGCAATACGTCCGCCCAAAGCAATCGTCGAAGAGGTCGCCTCGCGTCCCTACGACGTCCTCAACTCCGAAGAGGCAAAGAAGGAAGCCGGTGAGAAATCCCTCCTCCACATAACAAAGCCCGAGATCGACTTCGACCCGATTGCTGACGAGCACTCCCCCGAGGTCTACGACAAGGCTGTCGCCAACTTCGCCCTCTGGAAGGAGAAGGGGTGGCTTGTACGCGACGCAAAGGAGTGCTACTATGTCTATGCCCAGACGATGGGCGAACGCACCCAATACGGTTTCGTGCTCTGCGCCCATACCGATGACTATGCTACCGGAAAGATAAAGAAGCACGAGCTCACACGCAAGGACAAGGAGGACGACCGCATGGTCCACGTCCGCATCCAGAACGCGAACATCGAGCCCGTCTTCTTCGCTTTCCCCGAAAACCCCGTGCTTACGGAAATAATCGAGAAGACGGTGGCCGGTGTCCCCGAGTACGACTTCGTCGCCGAGGACGGCTTCGGCCACCACTTCTGGGTTATCGATGATGATGCTACCATAGCAACGATAACCTCCATATTCGAAAATGAGGTTCCCGCCTTCTACGTGGCCGACGGCCACCACCGCACGGCTGCCGCCGCCCGCGTCGGCGCCGAGAAGAAGTCGATGAACCCCGCCCATACCGGCGATGAGGAATACAACTTCTTCATGGCGGTATGCTTCCCTGAGAACCAGCTCAGGATCATGGACTACAACCGCGTAGGCGATGACCGCAACGGCCCTACCCCGTCCGAGATCATAGGCCGTCTCGGAGAGGATTTCGACGTCATGTGCATGGGCCGCGAGCCCTATGCTCCCGACAGCCTCCACAATTTCTCGATGTACCTCGAAGGCAAATGGTACTCCCTCACCGCCCGTCCCGGCCGCTACGACAACAACGACCCGATAGGCGTGCTTGATGTAACTATCCTCTCGAATCTCGTCCTTGACAAGATACTCGGCATCAAGGACCTCAGAACCGACAAGCGAATAGACTTCGTCGGCGGCCTGCGCGGGCTCGGCGAGCTCTCCCGCCGCGTTGACAGCGGCGAGATGAGAATCGCCTTCGCCCTCTACCCCGTCTCGATGAAACAGCTCGTCGCGATAGCCGACAGCGGCATGATCATGCCGCCGAAGACAACCTGGTTCGAGCCCAAGCTCCGCTCCGGCCTCGCCATCCACTCCCTTGACTAAAAAACAATAACATCAATAATACTCAACCATTATGGCAAAGAACAAAAACCTACCTGCAATCATCGTGATGTTCGCGCTCTTCTTCATGATCGCGTTCGTCACCAACTTCGCCGGTTCAATGGGCGTCATCGTCAAGAACCAGTTCCTCGGCGACAGCGCCAGCGCGAAAGCCCTCTCCCAGCTCGGCTCCCTCGCCAACTTCATTGCCTACGCCTGCATGGGTATCCCCGGCGGACTTATCCTCAAACGCAAAGGATATAAGTTCACCGCCCTCACTGCAGTTGTAGTCGGTCTCGTCGGTGTCGCCATCCAGTGGATATCCGGCCCCGCCCAGTCCTTCCTCATCTATGTCATCGGCGCCTTCGTTGCCGGTTTCTCGATGTGTATGCTCAACATTGTAGTGAACCCCATGCTCAACACCCTCGGTGGCGGTGGAAACACCGGTAACCGCATGATCCAGCTCGGCGGTTCCTGCAACTCCATCGGCGGCACGATCGCTCCTATCCTCCTGGGCTACCTCGTCGGCGGAAACGTCCAGACCGCAAGCGTTAAGGACGCCGCTCCCGCAATGATAATCGCTATGGCCATCTTCGCCATCGCCTTCATCATCATCTTCCTCACCAAGATTCCCGAGCCCCACATGGAGACTCCCGAAGAGAAGGCTGCCCGCAAGGCAGGCAACCAGGTGAAAGACCCCCACAGCCCCCTCTCCTTCCGTCACTTCGTTCTTGGCGCCATCGCTATCTTCTTCTATGTAGGTATCGAGGTCGGCATCCCCAACACCGCCAACGTATACTTCTCCAGCATTGACTGGATCGGTCCCGCCCTTACAGGAACGATGATCGGAGCCTACTGGTTCTCGATGATGCTCGGCCGCCTCGCCGGCTCCGCGATCGGCGGCAAGGTCTCTTCCAAGACCATGCTTTCCGTCACTTCCGCAGTAGCGATCCTCTTCTGCCTCTGCATAATCTTCGTTCCCGAGAGCGCCAAGCTCGGACTCTTCGGCAAGGAACTCCCCGTCAGCCTTATCTTCGTAACCCTCTGCGGTCTCTGTACTTCGGTCATGTGGGGCGCGATCTTCAACCTTGCGGCTGAAGGGCTCGGCAAATACACAGCTGCAGCTTCCGGCATCTTCATGACCCTTGTCTGCGGCGGCGGTATCATTCCTTTCTTCCAGAACCTCCTCGCTGACTCCGTAGGCTCCCTCCAGAGCTACTGGATGACTATCGGCTGCCTTGCATTCCTCCTTTACTATGCACTTCTCGGCAGCAAGAACGTGAACACTGATATCAAAGTTGACTAACTAATACTGTATATATGGAAAAGAAATATGTAGTAGGTATTGACATAGGTGGTCAGACCTCGAAGATCGGCGTTGTGAACGCCGAAGGAGAAATCCTCTCCCGCGTCGTCATCCGTTCCGATGTTTATGGCGAAGACGCTAACGCCTTCATCGCCGCCCTTGCCGAGGCTGTAAAGCAGCTCATCAAGGAGTGCGGCAAGGAAGGTGAGATCAAGGGTGTAGGCGTAGGTGCCCCCAACGGCAACTACTACACCGGCGAGATCGCCAAAGCCCCCAACCTCAAATGGGCCGCCAAAGAGCCCGTTCCATTCGCCAAGCTCCTCTCCGAGGGTCTTGACGGACTTCCCGTAACCCTCACCAACGACGCCAACGCCGCCGCTGTCGGCGAGATGACCTACGGTGCCGCCCGCGGCATGAAGGACTTCATCATGATAACTCTCGGAACCGGTGTAGGCTCCGGTATCGTGATCGACGGCAAGGTCGTATACGGCCATGACGGTTTCGCAGGCGAGCTCGGCCATACTACTGTCCACCCCGGCGGACGTATGTGCGGCTGCGGCAAAGCCGGCTGTCTCGAGGCTTACTGCTCCGCCACCGGCGTAGCAAGGACTGCTGAAGAATGGCTCACCAAGACTGACGAGCCTTCGCTCCTCAGAAGTTATGAGAAGATTACAGCCAAGGACGTCAACGACTGCGCCATGCAGGGTGACCAGATGGCTATCCGCATATTCAACTTCACCGGACGCCTCCTCGGCGAGAGCCTCGCGAACTTCATCGCCTTCTCCGCTCCTGAGGCGATCGTCCTCTTCGGAGGTCTTGCCCGCAATAAGAACTTCCTCACCGAGCCCATCCTCCGCGCGATGAACGCCAACGTCCTCCCTCGCTGGAAAGACAAGGTTAAACTCGTCTATACAGAGCTCAAGGAGTCCGACGCCGCAATCCTCGGCGCCTCCGCCCTCGCCTGGGACTAGGAAGATCTTTAATCAGAAAAAAGGTTCATGTCTTTCGGCATGAACCTTTTTTTTACTTCTCGAAGAAGTTGACCTCGAAGCCGAGGCAGACCGTATCGCCCGGGGAGATGAAGCGGAGTTTGCCGCTTTCCCTTACGCGGTCCCTGCCGTCTGCGTTACATATGCCGGGCTCCAGCCCAAGGACATAATCGTGGACTCCCATCATCTTCCACTCGACGAAATGGTCGAGGACGTCACTGTCGAAAGATATCTCGAGGCCTTTCCCGATTTCGGGGTTATAGAGATTCACGCGTGCCTTTCCTTCAAAAGAATGGTAATAGCACTGCTCTTCGAAACAGGGCGTAGGAGGAAGCATCTTGTCCCAGCTTCCGATTCCTTCGGCGGCCCTTTCATTCCTCGGATCCACTCTTACGGAATTGATCGAAAGCTGAGCGTTCTCGCTTACGAGGGGATATCCCATATTCATATGGTAGAGAACCATAAGAGGGCTCTCGCAGTCGCCGTCGTTGGTAATCTCATCATGCAGCGAAAGCCTGTTCTCGAACTTGGCGAGGGAAATCGTCCTTCTCAGGACGAGTTTCCGGCCGAAGAGAGAGCCGTCCCTTACAGTCGCATGTACCAGAAGCTCATCATCATTCTCCTCCCACCAGACGTGCTCCGCGGGAGTGTTGGCAATCGTACCATGAAGAGGAAGGACCTCTCCGTCGTCCTCGCAGGGGCTTCCGACGGCAGTCAGACCGCACGTCGTCAGGAAACCGGCAGTGAAACTCTTGAGGAACCCGAAGCCCTCCTTGTCATAAAAGGCAGGAGCCACAAAACCGCAGGGAGACAAATAGCTGAAGTTGTCTCCCTTGAAGCTAAGGCGGGCAATGTCGGCGCAGCGGTCGGCCGAAACGGTGAGCCTCAGGCCGGCGGCATTATTTACTTCGAAAAGGCGCATACCGTCGCCCTTGCCGCCCTGAAGGCGGACTTCCTCCACGCCGCAAAGCTGGGCGGGATGACCGATATAAGGATTGAGTGTCATATTATGCGAATTTAGATTATTTGTACCACAGTTCAAAATATCCCTTGACTATACGTTTCATCTCGTTGTAGATGATTTCCTGGCGCGCCGTCGTAGTGAAATATTTGATGGAAATCGGCTCTCCTTTCAAAGAATTCTCCGTCAGGATTCCTTCGGAGACCAATTTTTTCTCGAGTCCGGGTCCTCCGCAAAGACAGGCATTCCGCACCATCCATTCCGTAAGTGCAGGAGATGAGTCCCTCTCGAGGGCTGTCCAGATATTGACTTTTGCAATTCCGTCATTGAAAAGGGCTTTGATTTCATCGTTTGAAACGGACGACGTTCCGTGAAGGCAAATACGCGGACCTATACGGTCTTTGATTGCTCTGGCCGCCTCCCCGTAATAATGGAGATTCTTGCCCGAGGCACGATGCTCTGTTCCGAGATTTGCAACGACCATATCGACACCGGTGCGCCTGAAATAGTCCTCACACTTCGCGGCATCAGTAATGTCGTTATGGGCAGTCCCGGTCGCATCGACAATCTCATCGCAAGCGCCTTCTATCATGATCTCATCTCCCTTCCGGGCAACATATGCCGCCGTCAGACGGATATTCTCCTCGAGCGGAAGGGCTGAGGCATCATACATTACGGAAGAAAAGCGGCTCAAGTCGCTCTCAAGGAGACCGGCGTCACTGTCATACTGGGCGTGATCAAGATGGAGGAGGAGGTCGACTTCAGGATATGCGTCGGATATGATTTTCGCGTCAGCATAAAAGAGTTCAAGACCTACATCCCAACGCCTCGTATGGGTATAGAAAACGCTTTGGCTTCTATGGTCATACTGGTTTGTTATGGCAAGAGTTACCGGAATCCTCTCCATCCCGTGTTCACGGGCATATTCGGCGGCAGCGGCGATTATTGCTTCCGTCGTTGTCAGATTCTCCGTACATATGCACGGTATCACCCACCCTTTGAGGGCGGCTTTCTCATATACTGCAAGCACATTCTGCCTGCCTGTAATAATAGACATGTTCTTAGTTATTTGATGATTGAACGCAATGCTTTGTACTTCTCGTATTGCGCGTTATAGAATCTCTGATTTTCCGGGTCGGGGACGACCGTATCACCATACGAGACGAAACGCCGCGCCATTTCGAGAGGGTTTTCGCCAGTTATTGCGGCAAAGCCGAGAATGGCGCTGCCCATAGCCCCTGTTTCAGCCGTTTTCACGACGATTACCTCACGTCCGAGGATGTCAGCTTTGATGTTTCGCCAAGCGGGAGTCTGAGCGCCGCCTCCGCAGGCGAAAAGCCTGTCTATTCCTATTCCTAACTTCTCTATATTGTAGCGCATCTCATACGTGATTCCCTCCATAATAGCTCTATGGATTTCCGGCAATCGAGTCGAAGTCGTAAGCCCGAAAATAGCGCCTGTAGCCAGAGGGTCCACGTCGGGAGTGCCGCCCATACCCTGCAGGAAAGGAAGAACGACAAGATTCGTGGGAGTATCCGGACACTCCTCGTTCATCACCTTGTAAGCACTGCATCCTCTCTTTTCAGCCTCGAGCCTTTGGGCTGCCGCAAGGGCATCCCTATACCAGCGGACCACAGATCCTGCAGATATGTTATAGGCATAAGTGACATAACCTGCGGAGGCAAGATAAGGCACACAGGCGAAATTGTTCCTTTGAAAATCCAGCCCTTCGGGAATCGACGGGAATAGCGGAGTCAGGCACTCGCAAGTACCGGTAGTATCAACGGCATCACCGATGCCGCACACACCCGCCCCGAGAGCGTTCACTATCTGGTCGTGGGCTCCGATGACAATCTTGACGTCTTCAGGAAGACCGAATTCAGCTGCAAGAGAAGGGAGGATATTGCCTATTTCCGTTCCGGTCGGAAGTACCTCGGGAAGTTCGTCGCGGGAAATCCCTGAACCATCCAGCAGCTCATCTGACCAGCAACCGAGATTGACATCATACAGTAGCGAACGGCACGCCAGGGAAACGTCCCTTAACGGTGTACCGGAAAGTTTCCGGGCGATGACACCGGCAATGAACAGAAATTTCCATACAGGGCGGTCAGCGACCTGCTTAGTATAGAGCATCTTCGACAGCGAGTATGAAGCGTCAGGCTTGATGCGGGCTATTTCCATGAAACGCTCGTCACCTATCTTTTCGACAACTCTGTCGAATTCGGCGCTCTGGGTGTTTCCGAAATAGAGAAGGATATCCGTAAGAGGCGCGCCGCCCCTGTCGACGGCGACAAAAGATTCACCGAACGAGGAGGCTGTAATCGCACGGACTTCAGAGGGGTCGGCAAGTTCCCTTACGCACTCCGAGATCACCTCACGGACCGAGTCCCAGAGTATGCCGGAAGGAAGGTTTACCGTCCCGGCGGCCAGAGGATACTCTCTGTATGAGAGTGCAAGCTGGTCGCCTTCATTGCTGAAGGCGACACACTTGCATCCAGTACCGCCAATGTCGATACCTAGACTTATCATATTACAACTAATCGATTTCTACCCAGTCGTAGTGGAGGTAGTTCGTGAAAGCCTCTTTGAGAACGGCCTTGAAATGGCCTTCGCAGATTGAAGTGTGGTGTTTGAAACCGCCCTTTGCAAGAGTCACCATCTTGTCCTGAAGGTTGTCAATCTTGGCAACACCGGCGCAGCCGAAGTAGCCGTTTTCGATAGGATCGTCGGTAATTTCCGCCTCGGAGGCATAGATGACTATCTTGCCGTCCTTGGTCTGCATGTTGGAAATTGTAATAGGCATAGGTTTGATACGGCCTTCGTTACAGCCCCAGCCGGAACCCGGATCGGTCTTGTCGAACATAAGGTGGTTGGTAACCGTTCCCTTGCAGGTCATCAGGCTCTGGGCGACAGGGCCGCAGTGGAAGAGGATGACCTTGTTCTCGTCCTCACCATAGTTGTTGTTCCAGTCGAGAACGGCAGTGCTGCCTTCCGAGGCAAGGTTCATCGCGCGCATCGTCACAGCCGAGCACATGTCAATTTCGCAGGAAGCGACTATGCCACGGTCGTTGAGTTCCGAAAGGAGAACGCAAGGGCATACACGGAAGTGGGACTCGAACTCGTTCCAGCAACGAAGGGCGAGGGCATCAAGATGATATTCCTTTATGTATTCGTCTATGACAACGGATATCTTTGCAAGAGTGATGGTCTTGGGGTTTGGAACGTTGGAGAAGTTCGTATCGTCCTTGAGGACCTCGACTTTGGCGACAACAGCCGGGTCGTCATCCTTCTTCGCCTCAATCTTGTCAAACGCCTCGCTGAGGTCGAAGCTCTCGACGTTGATTCCGTGTTTCTGGAGTCCGATCTCATCAAAACGAACCGTCTTAAACGCAGTCGTACGCGCA